>NZ_JASKYT010000010.1:0-46591 GCF_041028275.1 Streptomyces sp. PU-14G | reverse complement strand
CTCATAGACCGTCTGCCAGGGGCCGTACCGCTCGGGCAGGTCAGGCCAGGGCACACCCGTGCGGGCACGGAACAGCACCCCGTTGATCACCCTCCGGTGATCGGCCCACTGCCCACCTGGCCTGCCATTGACCGGCAATAACGGCTCGATCTTCTGCCACTGCGCATCACTCAGCTCATGCCGTCGCACCATGCAGGACACCTGCCCCGCACCACACCGATCCACCACCAAGAGCCATCAGAAACGGCCTAGCGGTCCGGTCCGATTTCGGGCCGCCTCCCCTGCCCTTGCGGGCATGGGGCAGGGGGATGCGGTTCTCTCTCAGGTCGGCCGAGTTGGGTCCCTGCACCAGGCGGGAATGCCGCACTGGCGCAACGGATGGGGACCCAGCAGCTCTCCGTCTCGGGCTCAGCCCAGTCCGCAGCGTGCGAGCGCGGCATGAAGCTGATGGAGCCCCTCCGCTCTCCAGTGCTCCCGATCGGGCATGTGGTCGTTCCGGCGCCAGCGCCACGCCGAGAACATGGCCCAGTTCAGGGCGCGGCACCGGTGGATCAGGTCATGGTCGGCCCCCGGGTAGTGCTGTGCCACCTCTTCGGGTGCATGGGCCAGGTCGAACTCGATCGGCCCACGGCAGCACGTGGCGAGGTCCACGAAAAGCGGCCCTCTCCTCGTGCTGAGGAGGTTGCCCGGATGCGGCTCGCCGTGCAACAGCTGGTCGCCGGCTCGTTCGGCGCTGATCGCGGTGGTCACTCCGCTCAGTGTGCTGACCAGGAGTTCCCGGTCGGAATCGGACAACCCCGGGGACCGCTCCTGGTCGTTCACCTGCCTCAGCGCACCGGCGACTCGATCCGTGAAATCCGGTGCGTCGAGCTCGATCCGGCGCAGGGCTGCATGGTGCTGTAGCAGCGCGTCCGCGTAACCGGCCGGCGCGATCGCTGATTCCGCGGGCTCGTAGTAGGTCCAGAGCGAGATGGCGAAGCCCTCACGCACGTGGACTCGGGGGTCGACACGTGGGTCGAGCTCGGCCACCGGAGCGTCAACGTCGACGAGGCGGCGGGCAACCTCTACTTCGAACTCGGAGGCGGTCAGATGCCCCGAAGGTGCGACCCGAGCCAGGACATCGCAAGGGACCAGGCGCAGCGCGACGCGATCCGAGTTGTGGATGACGACCGTGTCGTCGACCTGCAGGCCCAGCTCGGAAGCGGTCGCCCGTCCCGCCTCAGCTGCGCGGCGGAGTTCGAGTGGCTCCATACCGGTCTCCCCGTCGTCGAGTACGCGTACACGTCGGAGAAGCTCAGCGATGCTCCGACGTCCGCGCGTACAGCATTCGGCGCCCGAATCTGGACCCCGCCATCAGCATGGCAAGGAAAGACCTGCGCGGGGTCCCCATTTTCTCGGGCCGGTCATGTCACCGGCCTACGTGCGGAACGTCGAACTGGACGTGGGGCGTGGGGCGTGGGCCTGACGGCTGCCGAGTGGGACGGCTGCGGGTGTTTCTACCGGTCGGCGAGGCCGTTGTGGTCGGTGGCCGGGTCGTCGGCAGGCGGTCGACGGGATCCTGGACCGGCATGCCGTGACGTGACGTGATGTGGCGTGACCTGACCGAACGATCCGGCCCGTGGAGAAGTCCACGAACGCCACCGGCTGCGGTCCGCGAACGGAACGGACGAACACGTCGGAGCATCGTCTCCGGGGTGGGCCTCACTGTGTCCGGTCTTCGCGTGCCGGGACAGGTACCGAGCTCTTGCCCTGTTCCAGGAGCCACCGGTGGAGAGACCGGATGCGGGGGTCGGCGTTGCCGGCGCGAGAGAGCAGCACGTATGCGGTGCCGTCTTCGACGAAGCCCAGCGGTGCGACGAGACGGCCGGAGTCCAGGTCGTTCTTGACGAGCGGGTAGGGGCCGATAGCGACTCCGAGCCCGGCCGATGCGGCTTCGAGGCTGAGGTAGAAGTGCTCAAACGTCTGCGCGGTCACCCGTGGAAGGGTGGTCTGTGACAGGCGGGCCCAGGTCTCCCAGGCGTCGGGTCTGGTGGCCGAGACGAGGTGTGGCGCGTACCCGAGGTCCGCCGGGCGACGGAGCTCGCGTGCGGTCTCGGGCGTGCATACCGGTCCGATCCACTCGGCGAAGAGCGGCTGGGATACCAGGGAAGAGTCGAGGTGGAAGTCGTTGCGTCTGATGGCGACGTCGACGCCCGCTCGGCGGAGGTCGATCGGTCCTCCTGCGGCGGAGAGGTGCAGATCGGTCGCGGAGTGCGGGTCCGAGTAGGACGCCATGCGGGGCAGCAGCCAGCGCATCATCAGGGTCGGTTCGCAGGAGAGGACCAGCGGGGCCGTATCGGCGTGCGGCCGTGCTTGCCGCACTGCGGCGGCGAGTTGGCCGAGCGAGTCGACGACGTGCCGGTTCAGCTCTTCTGCCGCCGCTGTGGGCACGAGGGTCCTGCCCTCGCGGCGGAAGAGCTGGACACCGACGGCGTGTTCGAGTGCGCGCAGCTGACGGCTGACCGCCCCGTGGGTGACGTGCAGCTCTGCCGCCGCCTTGGTCAGGCTCCCGAGCCGCATCGTGGTTTCGAAGGGCACCAAGGAGTTCATCGGTGGCAGGTCCGACCAGCTCATGTGCGTTTTCCTCACATGTAAGTGCGTAAGTTGTGCTTGTTTCCCGCGCTCTTCCCTTCGATTTTAGGAGGACGACTCACAGGAATAGGTATCGCTATGTTGCAGAAGATTGTTCTCAACGACGGGTTCGCCCGGTTCACGGACACCTGGTCTCCGAAGGTGGCCGGAGACATCAACGGCATGCAGGTCAAGCTCGCCAAGTTCGAGGACGCCTTCACCTGGCACCATCACGAGGTCGAAGACGAGATGTTCCTGGTGATCAACGGCAGACTGCGCATCGACCTGGAGGACGGAGCAGTCGAGCTGTCGCCGGGAGAGTTCGTGGTCATTCCCCATGGCGTCGAGCACCGCCCGGTCGCGCTGCCGACGGCCGAGGTTCTGCTGTTCGAGCCGGCAACCACGCTGAACACCGGAAATGCCACCGGTGACAGCCGCACGGTCAGCGATCTGGACCGGCTGGACGTGTGGTGACCGCGCGCGTCGCCATCGTCGCCGATGACCTCACCAGCGCCGCGGACGGGGCCGGGCCCTTCCGTGAGGCGGGTTTGTCAGCGCTGATCACGCTGTGCGGGGAAGAGCTCTCCACCCCGTTCGAGGTCATCGCTGTCGACACTGACTCCCGCGGCCTGGCTCCGGCACCGGCCGGGGTGAAGACCGCGGCGGTGATCCGCGCTCTGGGGAGCTCCCGGGTGCTCCTCAAGACGATCGATTCGACGCTCCGCGGGAATCTGCGCAGCGAGGTCCGGGCCGCACTCGCAGCCGGCAGCCGGTCCACGGCGATCGTGGCTCCCGCCTTCCCCGCCGAAGGACGCACGACAGCGAACGGGGTCCAGTTGGTGCACGGGGTCCCTGTCGCCCACACGGTGTTCGGATCGGACCGGAGCCATCCGGCGACGACGTCGGATCTGCTGGAGATCTTCCCCGAGGGCTGCCGTTGGGAGGTAGGGACCCCGCTCCCTACGGGCATCGTGGTCGCGGATGCCGGCTCAGACGCCGATCTGAACGCGGTTGTCGGCGGTGTTCCCGCGGACCGCGAGGTGTTGTGGGTGGGCTCTCCCGGGCTCGCCGCTGCCCTGGCCCGTCGGGCTCCGTACCGGGTGAAAGCCGTGCCGGTGCGGCTGCCGCCGCGTCGACGGACGCTGGTCGTCGTCGGCAGCCGCAACGACATCAGCCGACAGCAACTGGAACAGTGCGTACCGCGCGAGCACGTCCTGGACGTGAGCGACGGCACAACTGGTGGTGCTCTCGCGGCGGTTGGCAGCTGGCTGGAGACAAGGGGCCGTGCCGGCGTCACCGACCGATCGGACGGGGCGAGCCCGGAGCAGGTCGCTGATCGCCTCGCGGGCGCGGTGTCCGCGCTGCACAGGCACAACGCGTTCGATGCGCTCTTCGCCACCGGCGGCGCCACGGCCCGAGCCCTGCTGGACCGGCTCCGGGTGCGGAGCCTGGAGCTGCTCAGTGAGCCCGAACCGGGGATCGTGGCCGCGAAAGCCGACGGGCAGACGCCGTTCCTGTTCGTCCTCAAGGCCGGCGGGTTCGGCGACGCAGCAGCCTTCCGTCGGCTGCACTCCCTCTTCACAGCCACCCACCAAGGGCAGGAGCTGACATGAAGCCCATCGCCGTTACCATGGGCGACCCCGCCGGCATCGGGCCCGAGATCGTCCTCAAGCTCGTTCGGGACCTCGGGCAGACGGTCCCGATGGCTGTGATCGGTGACGCCGGCACCTTGTCCCGCACGGCCGACGCGCTCGGGCTGCCCGTGACCGTGCGGGAGATCTCCGCGCCGGCGGAGGCCGCGGACGGCGCTGACGTGCTGCACGTCATCCCGGTGACGTCTCTGCGAGCTGACCTGCCCACGGGCCGGGTGTCCGCGGAAGCCGGCAGGGCCGCTTACGACTATGTCGCGCGCGCCGTTCACCATGCCCTGGACGGTGACATCGACGCGATGGTGACCGCTCCCCTGAACAAGGAGGCGTTGCGGGCAGCCGGGCTGCCGTATCCGGGTCACACCGAGATCCTCGCCGAACTCAGCGGTACCGACGACTACACGATGATGATGGCGAGCGACGCTCTCCGCGTCGTGCTGGTCACCATCCACGAGGCCCTGCGGGTGGCGCTCACGCACGTGGACGCACCATCCATACTGCGTGTGACCAGGCTCGCTGATCGCGCCCTGCGCCAGTCGGGGAACCGCTCTCCCCGGATCGGCGTAGCCGGTCTCAACCCGCACGCCGGTGAAAACGGGCTGATGGGCACCGAAGAGATCGACATCATCGCTCCCGCTGTCGTGGCTGCGCGCGGCGAGGGCATCGACGCGTCCGGCCCGTTCCCTCCCGACACCGTGTTCCTGCGGGCGAAGAACGGCGACTTCGACGTGGTGGTCGCCCAGTACCACGATCAGGGGCTGATCCCGTTCAAGTACCTCGGACTGGACAAGGGCGTCAACGTGACCATCGGACTGCCCTTCGTGCGCACCAGCGTCGACCACGGCACCGCCTTCGACCTCGTCGGACAAGGCACCGCCGACCACCGGAGCCTGCGAGTGGCACTGGATCAGGCACTGGTCATGGTCGGGGAACGAGGGATGGGAGCCTCATGAACAACCCGACCCTCGCCGGCGTACTGGAGATACTTCGCGGAAGCGTGTGGGTGGATCTCACGCACACCTTCCACACGGACATCCCGCACAGCCCCGCATTCGAGCCCGCGTCACGGACCGTCGTCTCCACCATCGAGCGCGGCGCCGACGGTGCGTTGACGGGATTTCTCAGTCACGACTACCGCCACGTCGGCCAATGGGGCACCCATGTGGACCCGCCCGCGCACTTCGTTCCGGGGCTGCGCCACCAGGACGACATCCCGGTGACGGAGATGGTGCTGCCGCTGGCGGTCATCGATGTCCGCCGGCACGTGCGCGCCGACCCCGATTACGCCGTCACGGATGACGATCTCGCCCAGTGGGAGAACCGGAACGGGCGGATTCCGGCAGGCTCCTTCGTGGCGCTGCGCACTGGCTGGTCCTCGCGGTGGCCGTCCCAGGAGAAGATGCTCAACCCCGGCCCGGACGGCCTGTTCCACTACCCGGGCTGGAGCCGCGAGGTCCTCACCACCCTGTTCGAGGACCGCGGCGCCACCGCGTGCGGGCACGAGACCACCGACACGGACACCGGGATCAGCGTCAGCCGCGGCGACTCCTCACTCGAACGGTATGTCCTGGGCACCGACCACTACCAGATCGAGCTGATGGCCAACCTCGACCAGGTGCCGGAATCCGGCGCGGTCATCGTCGCCACCTGGCCCAAGGCGCTTCGCGGCTCCGGCTTTCCCGCCCGGGTCTTCGCCATCTACCAGAAAGACGAGTAAGTGGACTTCATCTTCATGCTCACCCGTGACGACCAGACCGTCGTCGACTGCCTTGACCTCGTCGAGGAGCTGGCCGATGTGCCACTGGAACACATCGGGTTCAAGGACGTCGGTGTGGACACCGCCACGCTGCGCGCGCTCCACACGGCGCTGCGCGAGCGAGGCGCGGAAACGTATCTCGAAGTCGTCAGCGCGAACAGGGAAACCGCCCTGCAGTCGGCCCGTATGGGGCGCGACCTCGGGGTCGACTGGTTGATGGGCGGAACGTGGGTTGACGAGACCCTGGAGATACTCGCGGACAGCGACACCAAGTACCTGCCGTTTCCGGGAGCCCCGACCGGTCACCCCACCGTGCTGGGGGGCACCGCAGAACAGATCGCCGCCGATACCGCGCGCTTCGAGCAGTCCGGCGCCGCGGGAGTCGATCTCCTCGCCTACCGCGCCAGCGACGGTGACCCCCTCGGACTCGTCGCCGCCGCTCGAGCAGCCGGCACGGGGCGTCTGGTCGTCGCGGGCAGCATCGGTCACACCTCCCAGATCCGAGCGCTGGCCGACGCCGGCGCCGACGCCTTCACGATCGGGCAAGCTGCTCTCTCCGGTGCGTACAACCCCCGCAGGGGCACGCTGCGGGGGCAGCTCAACGAGATCCTCGATGCCGCAAGCGCCGCGAGCGTGCACGCGTAGCCACTCGCTGCCACGCCCTGCCCCTCGCCCGCTGCTCCCCCCTCGCCCCTGTCCTCCGTCGAGCCACGGCCTTCTCCTTGTAGGAATCCGGTCCACAGCGGGAAGAAGGAAGAAGGCGGGGCTCGGTTCCGCCGGGTACTGGTATTGATGTGCCCGTCCGTGTCCGCTCCACAGGGGGAACCATGCGCATCACGACCGTCCTCGCCTTACTCGTCGCCATGCTCGCGGGTCCGTTCATCGCCCCGTACACCGCGGCGGCTGCCGCTCTCGGTCCCGCGCAGCCATCCAAGGCCACGGGAGCCGCCGCCGGTGCGGGAGCGGACGCTCTCGCACCGGTGGGTGCCTTCGGCGTTTCGGGGGCGTCGGGCGCTTCGAGCGGCAGCGTCGGCAGCATGAGCAGCGCGGGCGGCCGTTACGTCACCAGCGGCATGAATGGCGTAGCCGGCACGACCGGGATGACCAGCACGAGCGGCGTGAGCAGTATGAACGGTATGAGTAGCACGAGCAGCACAGGCAGTACGAGTGGTGCCACCGGTCAGGGCTCCAGCAACGGCCCGAAAGGCGCTCGGGGCTGGTCCGCCGACTCCTGGGTCATGCCTGCCGTCGTCGCCGGTGCCATGCTGTTCTTCCTTGCCGGCCCCCGGCTCGTCGCCCTTCTCGTGAACGCCCTGCGACTCACCAGGCGTGTACGGCGCCCCAAGCGGTGATCCCCACTGTTGCGACCGCGTGAGGCCGTCGTTCCTTCCGGGCTCGGCAACGGGCTCGGCCACAGTCACGTGTCCATGAGCTCGTGTGCGGGCTTCCGGTGGGACGCGCACTCCTGAACCAGCGCTCGGAACCCGGCCGGGTGGCTCGAAGGCGCGTCGGGTATGGAGCATCTCCCGCTGCGGGACTATGCGAGGGCCTGGCCGTCCTCGGGAAGCTCGACGCGCTTGATCTCGCGGACGATGACGAGGTAGCTCACCACGGCCATGGCCGCACAGGCGCTGACGAAGGCGAGGGCGAGGTCGAAAGAGCCCGTGGCGTCGAGGATCCAGCCGATGACGAGCGGCGTGACGATGCCGGCGACGGCGCCGAAGGTGTTGAAGACGCCTCCGGCGAGGCCGGCGATCCGCTTGGGCGCCACATCGGACATGACGGCCCAGCCAAGGGCACCCAACCCCTTGCCGAAGAAGGCCAGGGACATGATCAGGACGACCAGCCAGGACGCGGTCACGTAGTTGCAGATGATGATGCTGGTCGACAGCAACAGGCCGGTGACGATGGGGATTTTGCGGGCTGCTGTCAGACTGATGCCCCGCCGGGCCAGACGGTCGGAGAGCCAGCCGCCCAGGACGCCGCCGACGAAACCGCACAGGGCCGGCAGCGAGGAGACGAACCCGGCTTCGAGGATGCTCATGCCGCGTTCCTGGACCAGGTACACCGGGAACCAGGTCAGGAAGAACCAGGTGATGGTGTTGATGAAGTACTGGCCGACGAAGACACCGAGGGTGATGCGGTTCTTCAGCAGCGTCCCGATGTGCCGCAGGTTCCGCCTGTCTGCGGTGGCCTCCTTGGCCCGCGGCTGCTGTGGGGCGGCGGGGGCGTCCAGGTCGACCAGCGCGCCGCCGGAGGAGAGGTGGTCGAGTTCGCTCTTCTGGATACGCGGGTGGCTGCGGGGAGCGTAAACGACCTTCGTCCATACCAGCGCCAGGACCACACCGACACCGCCGATGACGGTGAAGACGTGCTCCCAGCCCATGGCGGTGACGAGCCATCCCATCAGCGGGGCGAAGGCGACGGTGGCGAAGTACTGGGCGGAGTTGAACAGGGCGGAGGCGAAGCCACGCTCCTTGGTGGGGAACCAGGCGGCAACGATGCGCGAGTTGCCGGGGAAGGAGGGTGCTTCGGCGAAGCCGACAGCGAAGCGGAGAATGAACAGCAGGACGATCGCAGCTCCGGCGAAGAAGCCGATGGCGCCCTGCAGCATGGTGAAGACCGACCAGGCGAAGATGGCCAAGCCGTAGACCTTCTTCGAACCGAAACGGTCCAGCAGCCAGCCGCCGGGTATCTGGGCGATGAGGTAGGACCAGGAGAAGGCGGAGAAGAGTACGCCCAGCTCACCGGAGCTGATGTGCAGGTCCTCCTGCATGGAGTCGCCGGCGATGGAGAGGGTGGAGCGGTCCGCGTAGTTGATCGTGGTGACGACGAAGAGCATGGCCAGGATCAGGTGTCTGAGGCGACCTGTCCTGGCGGTCGCGGTGGGGGCGGCGGTCGTCAGCTCGTCCTGCCGGTCGACAGCGGGCATGATCGGTCTCCTCGACCTCGGTGATGCGGCTGCGCTGCCGCGTGTGGTCCGCGCCACAGAACCGGTGGCTGAGTTGACCGTAGGGACACTCACGATCCACGTCCATGTCCAATTTTGTTGCTTGCAATACAGTGCTTGTATGACGCCTTAGTGATGTGTGTGTGCCGCGCACCTGACGGGTGGGGCTGATCCGGGTTGGGTCACGCGGTGACGACGCTGTGCGTCGGAGGTCCGGATGCGGGCCGGATGAGGACCGGATGAGGACGGTCGCCCTTCCGGTCGACGGGGTCAGCGCAGGGCGCGATGCTCTTCCTGAATGATCGGATCCAAAACTTATGTTGGACGTAAATCATTACCGCGCATAGCGTCGAACCCACCGGACATGGCGCACCACGGCCGCTGACGGAGGAGCGGAGGCACCCGGCTCCGCATCGGGCAGAAGGTCACGGGTCACCTCGGTGCCTCGCGCCTCGGGTGCATCGTCCGGTGGTGAACTGCCACGACACGCACCGCCCCGTCACGATTCCACACACGTCAACCCCAGGGACACGAAGTGGTGACCACGACGCACACGACCACCCATGCCGCGCGCACCGAGGGCGAGGCGGCACTCGACCGGATCGCCTGGCTGCGTCTCTCCTCGGTGACGCTTCCGTTGGCGACTCCGATCAGCGACGCGAAGGTCTTCACCGGACGGCAGAAGCCGATGACCGAGGTGGCCTTCCTGTTCGTGGAGCTCGCGACCGAGCAGGGGTACGAAGGCATAGGCTTCAGCTACTCCAAGCGGGCCGGCGGCCCCGGCCAGTTCGCCCACGCCGAGGAAATCGCCGAGACGCTGGTCGGCGAGGACCCCAGCGACATCGGGAAGATCTGGACCAAGCTCGTCTGGGCCGGCGCCTCCGTGGGCCGCAGTGGCCTGGCCACCCAGGCCATCGCGGCGTTCGACGTCGCGCTGTGGGACCTCAAGGCCAAGCGGGCCGGGCTGCCGCTGGCCAAGCTGCTGGGCGCGCACCGCGACTCGGTGCGGTGCTACAACACCTCCGGCGGCTTCCTGCACGCCCCCACCGAGCAGGTCCTCGACAACGCCGACGCCTCCCTGGCCAGCGGTATCGGCGGGATCAAGCTCAAGGTCGGCCACCCCGACAGGAAGTACGACCTCGCTCGCCTCACCGCGGTGCGCGAGCACGTCGGTGACGAGGTCCCGCTGATGGTCGACGCCAACCAGCAGTGGGACCGGCCCACCGCCCAGCGCATGGGCCGTGCCATGGAGGAGCACCACCTCGTCTGGATCGAGGAACCTCTCGACGCCTATGACACCAGGGGCCACGCCGCCCTGGCCGCCTCGCTGGACACCCCGGTCGCCACCGGCGAGATGCTCGCCAGCGTCGCCGAGCACGTCGAGCTCATCCGCCACGACGCCGCCGACATCATCCAGCCCGACGCTCCCCGCATCGGCGGCATCACCCAGTTCCTGAAGCTGGCCGCCCTCGCCGAACACCACCAGCTTCAGCTCGCGCCCCACTTCGCCATGGAGATCCACCTCCACCTGGCCGCGGCCTACCCCATCGAACCCTGGGTGGAGCACTTCGACTGGCTGGAGCCGCTGTTCAACGAACACCTGGAGATCCGCGACGGGCGGATGCACGTCTCCTCTCGGCCCGGTCTCGGCTTCACCCTCAGCGAGCAGGCTCGTGCCTGGACCGTCGCCACCCACGAGGCCGGCACCCGCCCCTGACATCTCCTCCGTCGACCGCGGAGCTGCGACCTGCGGCGCACACCGCCGAGCCCCGGCGCGGGAGCGCGCAGCAGCGGACGGGCTTCGCGCGCCGGCACCTGCCCCTCCGACCGGCCGGTCGGCTTGTCGGCCTCCGCGCCGCCTTACGCGACACACACTGACCATCCACAGGAGAAGCAGTCCCATGACGTCCTTCACCCCGGCAGAACTCGGCCGCCGTATCGGCTCCGGGCTACTGTCCTTCCCCGTGACCCACTTCCACGACGACCTGTCCTTCGACGAGGACACCTACCGCCGGAACATCGTTCGCCTCGGCCGGTACGACGTCGGGGGCCTCTTCGCCGCAGGCGGCACCGGCGAGTTCTTCTCTCTCACGCCCGACGAGGTCGCACGGGTCGTCACCGCCGCCGCAGACAGCGCCCCGGACGACACCCCGATCCTGGCCCCGGCAGGGCACGGGACCGCCGCCGCCATCGAGTTCGCAGCCGCCGCCGAACGCTCCGGCGCCGACGGCATCCTGCTCTTCCCTCCCTACCTGACCGAAGCCGGCCAGGAGGGGCTGGCCCGGCACGTCGAGGCAGTGTGTCGCACCACGTCCCTGGGCGTCGTCCTCTACAGCCGCGCCAACGCGGTCTACTCCGCCGACACCGTCGCCCGCCTCGCCGACAGCTGCCCCAACCTGATCGGCTACAAGGACGGCGTCGGCGACATCGACACCGTGACCCGCATCCACGCCCGCCTCGGCGAACGCCTCACCTCCATCGGCGGGCTGCCGACCGCTGAAACGTACGCCCTGCCGTACCTCCAGCTGGGCGTGGCGACCTACTCCTCGGCCATCTTCAACTTCCTGCCCGAGTTCGCCCTCGACTTCTACGCCGCCGTACGCGAACTGCGCCAGGCCGACGTGACCCGCATGCTGTCCGACTTCGTCCTGCCCTACACCGAGATCCGCAACCGCCAGGCCGGCTACGCGGTCAGCATCGTCAAGGCCGGCATGACCGCCACCGGAAGGACCGCGGGCCCGGTCCGGCCCCCGCTCACCGACCTCACCCCGCAGGAGTACGACGAGCTCTCGGCCCTGATCGACAAGCTCCCCGGTGCCACGGCCTGACAGGCGTCCGCTCTCCGTGAGGCCGTGATCATCACCTGCTGCCGGCCGGCCGCGGCGCTTCGGTGTCCTCCGTCTCGAAGGAGGACAGGGTGGTGTCGTAGTCGGTCGGCACGTCGTACATCGGCGTCATCCAGTGGAAGAAGTTGTCACCCCGCTCGCGCAGCAGGTGGTAGAGGCGGTGTGTCAACTCCGTGCGGACCGCGCGCAGCTCCGGGTGCCCGTAGCGGTTGAGGAGTTCGTCCGGGTCGGTTTCGAGGTCGTAGAGCTCGTTGTGCGACTCGGGGTTGACGACGAGCTTGTACCGCCGCGTACGGAGCATGCGTTGCGGATACGGGAAGTGGTGGCCGTGGTACTCCGCCAGGTGGTGCTCGTCCCATTCGGGGTGCTCGCCGCGTGCCAGCGGCAAGAGGCTGCGGCTGTCGACGGCCGGCGCGGGGTCACTGCCGGCGAGTTCCAGGATCGTCGCCGTGTAGTCGGTCAGTGAGACGAACTCGTCGCGTACCTGTCCGGGCGGCCCGCCGGGCACCCGCAGCAGCCCTGGGATGCGGTAGATGTCCTCGTACATGGCAGGGCCCTTGTCGTGCAGCCGGTGGGCGCCGGTGAACTCGCCGTGGTCAGCGGTGAAGCAGACCGCGGTGCGCCGGTCCAGGCCCAGCTCCCGCACACACTCCAGAATCCGGCCGATCTGTTCGTCGATGAGGGTGACATAGCCCCAGTAGACGGCGATGAGTTTCCGGCTGTCCTCGATCGGCATGGTGTCGAAAGCCCACAGCTTGCTGTAGTTGCTCTGGACAGGCGGCTTGCCCGCGAACGTCTCCCCCACCGAGGCGGGCAGGTCGACCAGCTCCGGGTCGTACATGTCGAAGTACGCGTCGGGAAGAATGTACGGCAGGTGCGGGCCGAAGAAGTGGGTGGCGAGGAAGAAGGGGTCACCGCCGCCGCCACGCTCGTCCTCGGCGAACCGGTGGAGCATGTCGATGGTGCGGTCGGCCAGGTAGTACTCGAAGGTCGCTTCGACGGGCTGGTGCAGCCGGGCCGCGAGCAGGTTGCCGGGGCTCCCGTTGGGAGTGGTGCCCCGCATCCGGTCGCTGATGGCGTATCCGGGGAGGTCGTGTTCCTCCAGGTAGGTCAGGTAGTCCGGGTGGTCGACGGGGTTGTGCCAGCCCGCAAGGTCCGGCCCCTCGAAGCCGTAGTCGGCCGCCGTACGTCGGACGCCACCGTGCCACTTGCCCATCAGACCCAGGTTGTAGCCCTGACTTCGCAGTTGCCCGGCGAACGTGAACTGGTCGTCGGCGAGGTCTTCCAGGTACCCCACGTTGCGTTCGTAGTTGGCGAGCAGCTTGTGCCGGAAAGGCGCGGCTCCGGTGAGCAGGCTGGCCCGGGCGGGGGTGCAGATGGCCGTGGGGGTGTAGCAGCTGTCGAACCGGGTGCCCTCCGCCGCGAGGCGGTCCAGGTTGGGAGTGCGCACGTGCGGGTTGCCGTAGGCTCCGAGAGTGTCGACCCGGTGCTGGTCGGTCATGAGGAAGAGCATGTTGGTGCGCACGGCGGTGCCTTTCCGGTCGTTCGGGTTCGGTCCGGTCGAAACCGGATTCACGACGCGGCGGTGGCGGAGGCCCCGCCCGCCACGCCGGGTGCCGGTGCGCCGGAGGGCGCCACACCGGGGGCCGCCACCGGGGCCGCCGCGTCGGGTGTCGGCGCGCCGGGTGCCCGTACGCCGGAGGCCGCCGCGTCGGGTGTCGGCGCGCCCGGGGCCGGTGCGCCTCGCGTCGCATATCCGGCGAGCAGGGGCGACTCGTGGAAGACGAGAGCGAGCGCGCCGAGGGCCCCGGCACGGTCGGCCAGGACGGCCGGGACGAACCGCACACCACGGTTGACCCGCGCGGCCGTGTAGCGGCGGAAGGTGGCTTCGGCCGGGTCGAGGAAGAGGGGGCCCAGTTCGGCGACCTCACCGCTCAGGACGACGCGCTGCGGGTTCGCGGTGCTGCACGCCGCCGCGAGTGCCCGGCCGACCGCTCGCGCGGCGCGCTCAAGGGCCGCGCACTCACGCTCCTGGCCGGCGGCCAGGGCCTCGGTGAAGCGGCTCCAGCTGCGCCGGCCGGCGGCCCGCAACAACGCGGGCACGGATGCCACCTGCTCCAGGCAGCCGTGCCCGCCGCACCAGCAGCGGGCGCCTTCCGGGTCGACGCTGATGTGGCCGATCTCGCCCGCCGCACCCTGGGCGCCCCTGAACAGCCTCCCCTGCGCGACGAGTCCGCCGCCGACGCCGTACGACAGCGTCACGTGCAGGGCGTCACCCGCGCCGCGCGCAGCGCCCCAGATGGCCTCGCCGAGGGCGGCCAGGCGGGTGTTGTTGTCGGCGAGTACGGGGACGCCGAGGGATTCGGCGACGCGGTCCGCGACGGACTGCCGGTGCCGGGGCACCCCGGGCGCCGTGTCGGTGGCCGGCCCCGCGCTTCCGCCGGTCGTCCCACCGGGGCCCGGCGTGCCGATGCCGACACCGCTGAGACCCGCGAGGTCGATGCCCTCGCGGGTGGCGAGGTCACGCAGCAGGGCGAGAGCGGCGTCGGCCTGTTCGCGCGCGCTGCTGCGCTTCGGCCAGTGGACGCCGCCGGACGCGGTGATCTCGTGAGACGCGTTGGCGATCGCGACTCTGAGACGTTCGCGGCCCATCTCGATACCCACGGCCTGCGCCGAACTCGGGTTGAGTACGAGCCGGTGCACGGGGCGGCCACGGCCGGCCGGAGCCCCGTCCGCGGGAGCGGACTCCTCCAGCAACACGTTGTCGGCGAGGAGCTGTCCCACGATGCCGGACAGGGTCGTTCGGGAGAGTCCCGTGGCCGTGGCCACCTCGGCCCTGCTGCTCGGGCCCTTCCGCCGGAGCACCTCGAGTACGCGCTCCATGTTTCCGTACCGCAACTGGCGCAGCACGGTGGGGTTCTTGACCACTGCCATGGCGCCCATGCTGCCCAGGACCCCTATTTTCGTCAACACTTCGACGCAACCCTGTGAACTGTGCACCGGCATCTTGATTTTCGACGAAGACTTGACGCTAATGAGGCGCAGCCGTCAAGCAAGGGAGTTCGTCATGCCTGCCGCCATCCCGGCCACGACGCACACCGCACCCGACGCACACGCCCGGTCGCGCCGCACCTTCCTGCTGTATCTGTGCGGGGCTTTCGGCGGGCTGCTGTCCGGATACGACATGGGCATCGTCGCCGGGGCCCAGCTGTTCCTCACGCGCGAACTGGAGCTGAGCTCCTGGATGCAGGGGGCGTTCGTCAGTTCACTGATGGTCGGCGCCATCGCGGGTTGCTTCGGCGCCGGTCCGGCCACCGACCGCTGGGGGCGCCGCCCGGTGATGCTGGCGACCGCAGTGCTGTTCGGCGCGGGTGCGCTGGGCATGGCCCTGGCCACCGGCCCGTGGGTACTGATCGCTTTCCGTGTCGCGACGGGCGTCGGCGTCGGCGCGGCCTCCGCCGTGATCCCCAGCTACCTGTCCGAGCTGGCTCCGACGCGCATCCGCGGCCGTGTGTCCACGCTCAACCAGATGATGATCGCGATCGGCATCTTCGTCTCGTACCTGACCTCGTACGCCCTGTCGGGCGCGGGGGCGTGGCGGTGGATGCTCGGTCTCGCCATCGTGCCCGCAGTGGTGCTGTTCGCCGGTATGTGGCCGCAGCCGGAGACGCCCCGCTGGCTCGCGGCGAAAGGCCGGGAGGACGAGGCCAGGGCCGTGTTGCTGCGGCTGCACGAGCCCGCCGAGGCCGAAGCGGCCCTGTGCGACATCCACGCCGCCGCGCACACGGACCGTCGTGCGCGAGGCCGCATACGGGAGCTTTTCGCCACCCGTCAGGTGCGCCGCGGGCTCGGCATCGCGGTCGCCATGGCCGTCATTCAGCAGGTCATCGGCTCCAACACGATCGTGTTCTACGCACCCACGATTCTCAAGGCGGCCGGGTTCGGGGACTCGGCCGCGCTGCTCAACAGCGTCGGGCTCGGCGTCTTGTCGATCTGCACCACCTTCGTCACGGGACGCCTTGTCGACCGGGTGGGCCGCAAGCCCCTGCTTCTCATCGGGCTCGTCCTGATGGTGCTCAGCATGGGCACCCTGTGTGCCGTCTTCTCGCTCGGTCTGCTCGACCAGGGGGTCGGCAAGACAGCCGCCGTCGCCAGCCTCGCGGTCTTCAAGGTCGCGTACTCGCTGAGCTGGGCACCGCTGCTGTGGGTGATGCTGCCCGAGCTGTTCCCGCTCCGGGTGCGCAGCATGGGGGTCAGTGTCGGGTCCGGCACCAACTGGGCTGCCAACTTCGCCGTCTCGCTGGTCTTTCCCACCCTGCTCGCGGCAGGCGCGGGTGCGGCGTTCGCCCTCTTCGGTGGTATCTGCGTTCTCGCCTTCGCGTTCACGGCCGTCTTCATCCGGGAGACCGCGGGGCGCTCCCTCGAAGCCCTGGAGCGAGCGGCGAACTGACGCGAGCATTCGGTTGCGGCCTCCAGTGCCCGGCATCGCCCCGGAACCGGCAGCACCCCGGAACCGGCAGCACCCCGGAAACGGCAGCACCCGGCCCGTCCGACGCGGCGTGCCCACCCTCGGCCGGGCCGGTACGAAGACAGCGGCGGAGAAGAAGCGTGAGAAGCGCCGCCGTCCAGTCGACACCAAAGGCGGGGTGCACAAAGGGCTCCGCCGGGCCGAGGAGCGCCGCGATCGGTCACCGCATGACGAGGACCAGCTTCCCCGTGGTACGCCCCGTCTCGCCCACCTCGTGCGCCTTCGCCGCGTCCGCGAGCGGGAAGGTGCCCGCGATCTCCGCCCGCAGCCTGCCCGACTCGACGAGACCGGCGATCGCCTTCATGCCCGCGTGGTCGGCCTCGACCAGCATCCCCTCTGTGCGCACGCCGAGTTGGGCGGCCTGCTCGGCCAGTTCCTTCTCGCCGTAGGGCAGGATGGTGACCAAGAGCCCTCCCTCCCGCAGGGTGGTCAGGGAGCGGGCCCGGGCGTCACCGCCGAGGGTGTCGAAGACGACGTCGACGCCGCGCACGGCGTCGGCGAAGTCGGTGGTGCGATAGTCGATCAGTTCGTCGGCGCCCAGGCTCCGCAGGAAGTCGTGCTTGCCCGCGCTCGCCGTGCCGATCACGTGGGCGCCCCGCGCCTTGGCGATCTGCACGGCGAGGTGACCGACTCCACCGGCCGCCGCCTGGATCAGCACACGCTGACCCGCCTGGACGTCGGCGACATCGACGAGGGCCTGCCAGGCGGTGAGCGCGGCGAGCGGCAGCGCGCCCGCCTCGACGTGATCGATTCCGGACGGTTTGTGCGCGAAAGCCCTCGCGGGCCCGGCGACGTACTCGGCGTGCGAACCCGCGCCGTGCGGGTAGGGCAACATCCCGAACACCTCGTCACCCGGCTTGAACAGGGCGACTCCCAGCCCGACGGCCTCGACGACTCCGGACACGTCCCAGCCCAGGACGGACGGCGGGTCGTCGCGGAAAAGGCCGCCGGAACGGTGCTTCCAGTCGGTGGGGTTGACTCCTGCCGCGTGGACGGCCACGAGCACCTGGCCGAGACCCGGTTGCGGGCGCTTCTGCTCGACCTCGCGCAGGACCTCGGGAGGCCCGTAGGCGTCCTGGGACACGGCGCGCATGGTGGCTGTCGAGGTGTGTGCACTCATGCATGCAGCCTCCGATCTTGCCCCCGATCCCGGCAATGGCATGATTGCCATCCTTCGATAGGATCCTGCCATGCAGCGATCTGCACCCCATCGCGTGGTCGTCCTGGCGCCTGACCGTGTCTACCCCTTCGAGCTGGGCATCCCGAACCGGGTCTTCGGCTGGGCCGACGACCGGTACCAGGTTCTCACCTGCACGGTGGACGGACGTCCCGTGCGCACCAACTCGGACTTCGGCCTTATCGTCGAACACGGCCCCGAAGTGCTCGAGACGGCCGACACGGTGGTCATCCCGCCGTACGCCCCCTCCCTGCTGTCCGCGCATCTCCCGGAACCGATGGCCGCCGCTCTCGCGCGCATCCCGCCCGGCGCCCGCACGGTGTCGATCTGCACCGGCGCCTTCGCCCTCGCCGCGGCCGGGCTGCTCGACGGCCGCCGGGCCACCACGCACTGGGCGCTGACCGACTCCTTTCGACGGCTCTTCCCGTCGGTCAAGCTCGACCCGGACGTACTGTTCGTCGACGACGGGGAGATCCTCACCTCGGCGGGCGCCGCCAGCGGTGTGGATGTCTGTCTGCACCTCGTACGCAAGGACCACGGCAGCGAGCTGGCCAACCATGTCGCGCGGTGCTGCGTGGTGCCGCCGTGGCGGGAAGGCGGCCAGGCGCAGTACATCCAGCAGCCCGTCCCCGAACGGTCCTCGGCAGGCACAGCACCCACGCGGCAGTGGGCCCTGGAGCACCTCGACGAGCCGCTGACCCTCACCGACCTGGCAGCCCATGCGCGCATGAGCCTGCGCACGTTCGCCCGCCGCTTCCACAACGAGACCGGGGTGAGCCCCGGCCGCTGGCTCATCCAGCAACGCGTACACCGAGCCCGCGGGCTGTTGGAGTCCACCGACATGTCCATCGACCACATCGCGGGCGCGGTCGGCTTCGCAACCGCCGCGTCGCTACGGCAACACCTGCACTCGGCCATCGGTGTCGCTCCGCTGGCCTACCGGCGCACGTTCCAGACCACACCCTGACACCCGCCGTGGACGCCTACCGTGGCAGCGGGGCCACGGCTGCCGCCCCCGGCACACGCGGGGCCGGACCGCGTCCGTAGTCGTACCGTGCGAGGGACAGGCGAGGCGGCGCCCGCCTCGCCCACTCGCATACAGTTCCGTGCAGTCAATTCCGTCACCGGATGGCCTGAGAAGGAATAACGGATCATGTCGAGCGAGACCACCGAGACCACCGAGACGTTCGAGTTCCAGGTGGAAGCCCGTCGGCTTCTCCAGATGATGGTGCACTCCATCTACTCGAACAAGGACGTGTTCCTGCGGGAACTCGTCTCCAACGCCTCCGACGCGCTGGACAAACTGCGCCTGGAGGCGCTCCGCGACGACTCCCTCGACGCGGACATCTCCGACCTCCACATCGACATCGAAGCCGACAAGGAGGCCCGCACGCTCACCGTGCGGGACAACGGCATCGGCATGTCCCGTGACGAGGTCGTCGAGCTCATCGGGACCATCGCCAACTCGGGAACCGCCCAGTTCCTGGAGAAGCTCTCGGAGGCGCAGCAGACCAAGGATGCCGGCGAGGACGGCTCCTCCGCCGCTGCGGAGGAGCTGATCGGGCAGTTCGGCATCGGGTTCTACTCCGGGTTCATGGTCGCCGACGAGGTGACGCTGCTGACCCGCCGCGCCGGCGAGAAGCAGGGCACGCGCTGGAAGTCGGCAGGCGAGAGCAGCTACACGATCGAAACCGTCGAGGACGCCCCGCAGGGCACCGCGGTCATCCTGCATCTCAAGCCGGTGGACACCGAGGACAGGCTCTACGACTACACCTCGCCCTGGAAGATCAGGGAGATCGTCAAGCGGTACTCGGACTTCATCACCTGGCCCATCAGGATGGCCGCCGAGCCGGTGGAGACGCCGGACGGGGAGGGAGCGGACGGCGAGACGGGCAAGGCCGGTGAAACCGCCGTCCGCGAGCCCGAGACGCTGAACTCGAGGAAGGCGCTGTGGGCCCGCCCACGCAGCGAGGTCTCCGAGGAGGAGTACCACGAGCTGTACAAGCACATCAGTCACGACTGGAACGACCCGCTGGAGACGATCCGTCTGGCGGCCGAGGGCACCTTCGAGTACCAGGCGCTGCTGTTCATCCCCTCCCAGGCGCCGCACGACCTGTTCCAGCAGGGTGCCAAGCGGGGCGTGAACCTGTACGTGAAGCGCGTGTTCATCATGGACGACTGCGAGGCGCTGCTGCCGCCCTACCTGCGGTTCGTCAAAGGCGTCGTCGACGCGCAGGATCTCTCGCTGAACGTGTCGCGGGAGATCCTTCAGCAGGACCGCCAGATCCAGCTCATGCACCGTCGCCTGGCGAAGAAGGTTCTCTCCACGGTCAAGGAGATGCGGACCAACGCACCGGACCGGTACACGACGTTCTGGCGGGAGTTCGGCGCTGTCCTCAAGGAAGGCCTGCTGAGCGACTTCGAGAACCGGGAGACGCTCTTGGACGTCGCCTCCTTCGCCTCCACTCACGACAAGGACGAGCCCACTACGCTGGCGCAGTACGTGGAGCGGATGAAGGAGGGCCAGGAGCACATCTACTACGTCACGGGTGACTCGCGCGCGGCCGTTGAGAACTCGCCCCACATGGAGGCGTTCCGCGCCCAGGGCATCGAGGTGCTGCTGCTGACCGACCCGGTCGACGAGGTGTGGGTCGAGGCCGTCCCCGACTTCGACGGCAAGCAGCTCCGCTCCGTCTCCAAAGGCGAGGTCGATCTCGGCACCGAGGAGGAGAAGCAGGAGCGGGAGACCGAACGCGAGGAACAGCAGCGGGAATTCGCCCAGATGCTGTCCTGGATGACCGAGCGGCTGAGCGAGAGCCTCAAGGAGGTCCGGCTCTCTGCGCGGCTGACGGACTCCCCTGCCTGCGTCGTCTCGGACACGCACGACGTGACGCCCGCGCTGGAGCGGATGTACCGGGCGATGGGGCAGGAGGTTCCGCACAGCAAGCGGATTCTGGAGCTCAACCCCGGGCACGCACTGGTCAAGGGCCTCAATCGGGCCTACGGCGAGCGGACGGACCACACGGAACTGGGCGAGACCGCCGATCTGCTGCACGGCATGGCGCTGCTTGCCGAGGGCGGTGAGCTGGAGGACCCGTCGGGTTTCGTGAAGGTGCTCGCCGACCGCCTGGAGCGCACCTTGTGAGTACCCGGGTGGCTGTGTTCCCGCGGGCGACGGGAATCCGAGCGGGGACCCGAGCGGGGAAGCGGGGAAGCGGGGAACCGGGCGGGGACACAACCACCCGGGCAGCACGCAGGGCAGCCACCGCTGCGACCGGGAGGCAGCCGGGAGGCGGCGGGCAACTCGCCGCCTCCCCGCTCGGTATACCTCGTTGGCCGGCTTCACTCTCCGGCACCGTGCCGACGGGGGGCGCCTTTCCGCTGGAGGCGTCCGGCTGGAGAAGCGGGTGGTGCACGAGGTCGACGGGCCGGTGGTCAACGCGCAGGCCGGTCTCGGCCCGCACCCCGCCATCATCGGCCAGGCGCGCGCCGGGAGGAAGCTCCGGCCGGCGTCGGAGCTGCCACCGGCAGCCTTCCTGCCGACGTCACGCGGTGAGTAACCGCTCGCTCAGCCCCCACAGCCGCCGTGCCGCGTCCGGGTCGATGGCGTGCGGGACGACGTCGGCCGAGGCGATCGCGGCGGGGCCGAAGACGGCGGGCTCCGCGGTGTCGTCCAGCAGTGAGATGTCGTTGTTCCTCAGGTAGACGCCGCCGATGTCGGCGAGCAGCGGGCTGGTCGCGGCGAACACGATGGTGCCCGCGCCCTGCTGCGGCGTCTTCCTGTCGCTGTCCGGGTCGATGATCGGCCGTCCCGACGCGTCGATGAGTCCCATGGCCAAGCGGACGCTGCGCACCTGTTCCTCGGTGCTGGAGTTTCCCAGGTTCGTACCGACGACGATGCCGGGGTGCACGGCGTAGCCGCGGATCGCTTCGCCTGCCCATCGCCGGTCCAACTCGACGGCGCACAAGACGTTGGCGGTCTTGGACTGTCCGTAGGCGAGCATGGCGTCGTAGCAGTTGGTGAAGTGCGGATCCTCCCAGCGGATGCCGCTCAGCCGGTGGCCGCCTGAGCTGACGTTGACGACGCGGGCGCCTCGTGCGGCGCGCAGTGCGGGCCGCAGCCCCAGGGTCAGCTGGAAGTGGCCGAGATGGTTGGTTGCGAACTGGGACTCGTAGCCGCGTGCGTCCCGCACCAGAGGCCCGCCCATGATGCCGGCGTTGTTGATCAGGATGTGCAGCGGGCGACCGGAATCGAGGTACCGGTCCGCGAAGGCGTCGATCGACGCCGGGTCGAGAAGGTCCAGTTGGGCGACCTCCACGCGTGCGATCCCCGCCAGCGCGGGGGCGGCCAGGTCGCGATGGCGCGAGCCGACGGTGACGGACGCCCCGGCCGCGCTCAGCGCGCGGGTGGCCTGTAGGCCGAGTCCGACGTGGCCGCCGGTGACGACAGCATGAAAACCGGTCAGGTCGACGCCTTCGAGAACGTCCGCGGCCGTCGATGCCGCGGTGAAGCCGGACCCCAGGGGATGTTGTTTCGTCTGCATGCCTTCACTGTGGCGGCGCTCGCTCGGACTATGAATAATTGACGGTCCGGACTTCTTTCGTCAGAGTACGGACATGACGGCCGACCCACTGTCCGAGCTGTTCGACCTCGTAGAGCTGCGAGGCCAGATGACGGGCGGGTTCGAGGGGCGCGGACAGTGGGTGTCGCACGGCCTCGTCGACGACCCGCTCAAACTTGTCGCGGTGGCGCACGGGCGGGCCCGGTTGTCCACCGACGGACTCGATGCCCCGCTCGAACTCGGGCCCGGCGACGTCGCGTTGCTGAACAACCGGAGGTGGCTGCACCTCGCAGGTGGTACCGGCGAAGGGCCGCCCCGCGAGATCTTCCCCGACCCGAGCTACCGCATCACGCGCGACGACAACGACCACAGCGGCGGCCAAGACACCCCGGACATCGTCCTGGGCGCTCGCGTCGGCCTCAACTCGCTGGGGCAGACGCTACTGCTGGAGGCGCTTCCGCCAGTCGGCCATGTCCGGGCGTCGACCGCGCCCGCAACCGGCCTGCGCCGCCTCCTCGATGACCTGGTCGAGGAGGCGGCAGAGAGCCGGATCGGCTCGGTCTTCGCCGTCCGGCAGTACGGCCAACTCCTGGTTCTCGAGGTGGTGCGCGCCTACCTCGATCAAGCACAGCCGTCACCAGGGTGGCTGCGAGTGGTGCGGGACGAGAGGCTGCGTCCGGCGCTCGACCTCATGCACGCCGCCCCGGAAAAGCCGTGGCAGCTGGCGGACCTGGCACGCGCCGCGGCGATGTCGCGGACCACGTTCGCCCAGCGTTTCCGGATCATGGCGGGCGTACCGCCGCTGACGTACCTCCATCGCTGGCGCATGCTGCTGGCCCAGCGGGCCCTTCGCGACCGCGATGTCCGCATCGGCTCATTGGCAGCCGAACTGGGCTACGCTTCCGACAGCGCCTTCAGCACCGCGTTCAGACGGGAGTGGGGGGAGGCGCCCCAGCGCTACCGCGACCGGGCGCGCGGCGAGTCGGCCGCCCGCACCGGCCCAGCAGCCGATCGGCGCTCTCGTCGTTGACCCCTGTGTCGCGCCACCGTGCCCACTTGCGTCGGCGTGCCCATCGGGGCCGCGGCGTCGGGACGTCAGCGCCAGTGGTTGTTGCTGGTGTGGTCGCCACCGAGCCAGCGGGCGAGGTCGGCGTGCGCCGTCGTACGCCGCTCGGCTTCGATCTTTTCCACGTCGGGGTGGTCGACCGTGAACTCCAGCATCAGGCCGTTGGGGTCGGTGATGTACAGCGAGACACAGAACCCGTGGTCGATGACGTAGGCGTCCGCCTCCGAGTAGCCGGCCGCGGCGATGCGCTTCCGCATGGCCTCCTGGGTCTCGTGCTCGACCTTGAAGGCGATGTGCCGCCAGGGGGTGAAATGGACGTCGGTCTTGAACTCCTCCTGGTCCTCGGGGTTGGCGAACTGGAAGAAGGCGAGGGCCCCGCCATCGGCCAGTCCGTAGAAGGTGTGGCTGTAGACACGCTCGGCGCCGAACAGCACCTCTCGCTCGGTCCAGGTGGCCACCAGGGGCAGGCCGATCACGTCCTCGTAGAAGCGTCGGTTGATTTCCTGGTCGTCGGTGATCCAGGCGTGGTGGTGGAGGCGGAGCGGAAGCGTCTGGCTCATGTCGATCATCTCCGTTACTGAGACCTGGTGTTGGTCCGGCAGCCGGGCGGCTGTCGCTTCACCTCCCAGAGTGCGCCTTTCCTAGTTGAAGGTTAAACCAATTTTCGGCCATTCTGCCCCCGCGCGTGACGGACAGGGCGAGCGGGGCGTCCTGTCCCGGAGTGGAAGTGACGCGAGCGTGAGCGCTGTCTGACAGCGAGAGGAAGTCCCGGGCCGCCAGCGGGCCGGACATGTGACGGAACGCTCCTACGTCGCGGTGCCGGCCGGCGTCGTCGGCGCCGGAGTGTCCGCGGGTATGGCCGCGTCGGTGTGCTGCGGTGCCTTCAGCAGGCACGTGATGCTCAGCGCGCACATCGCGACGAGCAGCACGATGACCGGGACGATGCTGTCGGTCGCCTGGAACATCAGCGTCGAGGCCACGGGCGAGAGCCCGCCGAACAGCGCGCCTGCCACCTGGTAGGTCACCGAGATGCTGGTGTACCGCGCGTGGGGCCGGAACATCTGGGCCAGCACCGCGGCCACGGGACCGTACGTCGCCGCCATGAACAGCCGCATCGCCGCGAAGACCAGGAAGATCAGCACGGTCGAGTCCGAGGAGACCACCAGGAACTGCGGTGTGGCCAGCACGGCCACCGCGGCCAGGCCCCAGATGACGACCCGGACGCGCCCGACCTTGTCGCCCAGCCACGCGACGCCCAGTGTGGCGACGAGTTCGACGACGGCAGCGACACTGAGCGCGTTGAGTACCACCGTCTCCGAGAGCCCCACCGCGGGGTCGGTGGCGTACGCGGTGATGAACGTGGTCACCAGGTAGTAGCCGCCCACCGCGATCGGGAGCGTGCCGATGCCCAGCAGGATGGGTTTCCAGTTCGTCTTGAGTGCGTATGTGAGCGGCAGGCCCTCGTCCGGTTCGGGCTCCGCCTCGAACACCGGTGACTCCTCGACCTTGAGCCGGATGAGGATGCCGATGACGATGAGCACCGCCGAGAGCAGGAACGGCACGCGCCACGCCCACTCCTGGAGCGCGTTGTCGCCGAACGTGGACAGCACGCTGAACAGGCCGGTGGACAGGAGGGCCCCTGCCGGATTGCCGAGCTGGGCGAAGCCGCCGTAGAAGGTCTTCTTGTCCTCCGGCGCGTGCTCGACGGCCATCAGGACGGCACCGCCCCATTCGCCGCCGACCGCGATGCCCTGCACGAAGCGGAGCAGGACGAGCAGGACGGGGGCGAGCACGCCGACGCCGGCATACGTGGGCAGCAGGCCGACGAGGAACGTCGCGGCGCCCATCATGGTGAGCGTGATCACGAGGGCGCTGCGCCTGCCGAACCGGTCGCCGATGTGGCCGAAGACGATACCGCCGAGCGGCCGGGCGAAGAATCCGACCGCGTACGTGGCGAAGGCGGCGGCGATACCGGTGAGCCGGTCGGTTCCCTCGGGGAAGAAGACGCTGCCGAAGACGAGGGAGGCGGCGGTGGCGTAGACGTAGAAGTCGTACCACTCGATGGTGGTGCCGACGAACGCGGCGATGCCCGCCTTGCGCGCCTTGCGGGATTGGGCGTGTTGCGTCACGGCTGCCCCTCGGTCGACGTGGGTGTGGTGGAGTGCTGGAGCGCGCCGTCTCCCCACGTCTGGAGGACGTCGATCGCGGCGATGGATCCGGGGTCGACGGTGAGCGGGTCGCCGCCCAGAACGGTGAAGTCGGCGAGCTTGCCCGGGGTGAGGCTGCCGAGTTCGTGCTCGCGGCCCAGGGTGCGGGCCCCGCCGAGCGTGTGCGCGGCGAGCGCGTCGGCCGCCGGGATCCGCAGGGAGGCGTCGCCCAGCCGGTGCCCGCGCCGGGTGACGCGGGTGACTGCCGCCTGGATCGCCTCCAGCGGTTTCGGCTCGGCGACCGGCGCGTCGGAGCTGAGCGTCACGGGCACCCCCGCCTCCAGGAACTCCCCGAGCGGGTTGAACCGCTCGCCAGGGGTGCCGATCGCCTCGGTGACGCCTTCGCCCCAGTTGTAGTAGTGCTGGGTCTGGTTGACCGGGTGGATGCCCAACCGGTGCATGCGCGCGATCTGTGCGGGGGTCGGCAGTCCGCAGTGCTCGATCCGGTGCCGCGCCTCGGACCGGGGGTGGCGCTCGGTCGCGGCCTCGACGGCGTCGAGCACCATCTCTATCGCGTCGGGTGACTGGGCGTGGGTGGCCGTCTGGAGCCCCACCGCATGAGCCCTGGCGATGAGTTCCCGGTACGCCTCGGGTTCGTGGTAGAGCTGCCCGGTGCGGCAGGGGTCGCCGACGTAGCCGTCGGGGAAGTACGCCGTCCAGCCGCCCAGGGTGCCGTCGGCGTAGAACTTGATGCCCGCGAAGGAGAGCCGGGCGTTGCCGAACGCGCCGTGCATGCCTGTGTCGATCACGTGGTCCAGCAGGTGGCTCAGCAGATACATGCCGACGCGGGTGCGCAGCTCGCCGGCGTCGGCCAACCGCAGGTAGGTGTCGAACTCGCGGCGGGTCACCTGGCAGTCGCCGATCGTCGTCACGCCGCCGGCGAGGAACCGCTCCTGGGCGGTGCGCAGTTGCCGCAGGTGTTCCTCCGGTTCGTCACCGAGGTGGAAGTTCGGTCCGTGGCGGCCGATCTTCACGCCGCCGACGCCGGTGAGGATGTTGCAGGCGGCGTCGGAGACCTCGCCGGTCAGCTCCCCGTCTGCGTCGCGGAAGAACGTGCCGCCCTCCGGGTCCGGGGTCTCGCGGGAGACACCGTGCCGGGCCAGGGTGGCGCTGTTGACGACGCCGCCGTGTCCGCTGGCGTTCATCAGGTACACGTCGCGATCGGTGCTGACCTGGTCGAGCTCCTCCTTGGTGGGGTGTCGGCGCTCGGCGAGGTTGCGGTGCTCGTAGCCGTAGCCGCGCACCGGCCGTCCGGGTGGCAGGGTGCCGGCCGCCGCGCGCAGCAGGGCGATGATGCCGGGGATGTCGGCCGCCTTGTCGGGCCCGCAGTCGACCCAGCTCATCATCTGGCCGTACATCAGGGGGTGGGCGTGCGGATCCACGAAGCCCGGCACCACGACGGCGCCGCCGAGGTCCACCTCCTCGGTCGTGCGGCCGAACCGCGCCGCCGCGGCTCGGCACTCCTCGAGTGTGCCGACGGCGCCGAACCGGTTGCCGTGCACGAGGAACGCCTCGGCCCCGTCGGTGAGCGGGTCCACGGTCCGCAGGGTGGCGCCGGTGAACAGAGTGGTGGTCGCGTCCAGGACTGACGTCTCCTGGTGGCGCAGCGTGCGCATGGGTGTCCTCGTGCGGGTGTCGGGGGCTTGTCGATTGTCGGCACCGTAAGACCGCCCCCCGCCCGCAGCAATGCCATGTACGCTGCTCCGCGCGCGTGTCGCCGCGTTTCTGTCGGCCTCCGGCTCTGATATGCGGCTGATCAGCTCCCCATGCTCACGTCGACCGTAAACTTGTTCTTTCGGAAGCACGGAATCACTCTGTAAAGATTGGGTCTCGGACACGCATGAACGAGGATCTGGACGCCATGCTCATCGCCGCGCTCCAGCAGGACGGCAGGGCGAGCTACAGCGAGCTGGCCGCCCGGGTGGGCGCGCCGAGGACGGCGGTCTCGACGCGGGTGCAGGCGCTGCTCACCTCGGGCGCCGTGGAGATCGCGGCCGTGGCGCATCCCCAGCTTCTCGGGCTCACCTCGCTCGCCCACGTCTCCGTCGCCGTGTCGGGGCCCGCCGACGACGTGGTCGGCGCGCTGTGCGCGACGGACGCCTCGGTCTTCGTCTCCGCCGTCAGCGGCGCCTACGATCTCGTCGCGGAGCTGCGCGTCTCCAGCGACCGCGAGCTGTACGACGCCCTCGCCCACCTCCGCGCGCAGCCTCGGGTACGGGCGGTCAACACGCTCCTCTACACCGACGTCGTCACGTCGGTCTTCATGCCGCAAGGACCGCTCCGCGGCGACGTGCACGTCAACGCCACCGACCTGCGGCTCATCGAACTGCTGGAGCGCGACGGCCGCATGCCGTTCGTCGAACTGGCCCGCCGCGTCGGCATGTCACCGAGCGCCGCCCGCGCCCGGGTCAGCCGGCTCGTCGGCAACCGCGCCCTGCACGTCGCCGCCGTGGTACGGCGCGGCTCGGGCAGCGGCAGGCCCGCACTCGGCGCGGGCCTGAATCTGGGCGGGGACGACGAGCACGTCACCGAGTTCCTCGCCGCCCTGCCCGGGGTCGAGTTCGTCGCCCGTACCGTGGGCCGCTTCGACCTGGTGTTCACCCTCGGCGCCGACTCGACCACACGCCTGCACCACGTCACGGAGCAGATCAAGGCACTCGACGAGGTGCGCGGCCTGACCACGTGGGCGCACCTGGAGGTGTTCAAGGAGCACTACTCGCGGGGCATCGCGCGGACGCAGACGTAAGGGCACGTGTGCTTCCGGGGCCGCCGCCCGCTGGGCCCGCGCCTCGGCCCGACGCCCCCTCTCGTTCGGCTCGCCGGGGAGGGGGTGGTGGTGACCGTCTCGGCGGGCAGAGCGCTGCTGCGTACTCCGCCACCGCCGAAGACGGCCGTCTCCGCTCCGGGGCCGACGTCCTGCCGACGCGGTGCCGGGAGCCGCTGTGCCACCCCGTTCAGAAGTGACCGAGCAGGTACTGCAAGGCCAGGCTGGTCGCGGACACCACCAGCCACAGCAGGCCGCCGAGCAGCAGCGGGGCGGGGCCGGCGCGCCGCAGCTTGGCCGGTTCGGTGGACAGGCCGATGGCGGAGAGTGCCACCGTGATGAGGAAGACGGCGAGTGTGCTGAGCGGCTCGTGCGCCGCGTGGGGCACGAGCCCCGCGGTGTTGATCGCGGCCAGGGCGATGAAGCCGACCAGGAACCAGGGGATGAGACGGCCGAACCGGACCCGCCGGGGCTCGGGCCTGCCCGACTCGGCCGAGCCCGCGGTGGCCGCCGCGCGGCGGCGGACCAGTGCGGCCAGCCCCAGGCAGATGGGGATGATGAGCAGGGTGCGGGCCAGCTTCACGACGACGGCGTAGTTCGCCGCGGGGCCGCCGTAGGTGGTGGCGGCGGCGACCACGGAGGACATGTCGTTGACCGCGGTACCGGCGAAGAGCCCGAAGGCGTGCTGGCTCATGTCCAGCAGGTGACCGAGGAAGGGGAAGGTCAGGACCGCGGCGACGTTGAAGACGAAGATGGTGGAGACCGCGTAGGCCACCTCCGCCTCCATCGCTCCGATGACCGGCGTCACCGCCGCGATGGCCGAGGCGCCGCAGATCCCGGTGCCGACCCCGATCAGGGTGCGCAGATCACGGACGATTCCCAGGCGCCGCCCGATCCAGTACGCCGCGGCCAGGCAGGCCGCGAGGGTCACCAGCATCACCGGAAGCGACCCCAGTCCCACCTTCATGATCTGTCCCAGTGACAGCTGCGCGCCCAGCACCACGACTGCGGTCTGCAGCAGGCCGCGACCGGCGAACGCGATGCCCGGCCGCAGCACGGCCCCAGGCCGGACCGCCACCGCCACCAGTACGCCCAGCACGATGCCGCTCACCGGCCCGCCGACGACCGGCATGAGCCTGCCCACCCCAGTGGCCACCGCCGCGATGGACACGGCGAGGGCCAGCCCGGGGAGACGGGAGAGGACCACGGTGCCCACACTCCGGGTGGAGGGGGGCTTCGCGGCCGACGCGTCGGCGGGCGAGGCCGTGTCCTGGGCGGCGGTCGTGGACCCGGCTGGGGCCGCGTCCTGAGCGGCGGTCGTGGAGCCGGATGGGGCCGGTGTCGGTGAGCCGTGGGCGGGGGGAGAGGCGTCGCTGTCATCAGTCATGATCCACACTCTCCGGGCCGGGGCGGCCCCGCTGTAGCCCCCGATCGCACAGCAGCTCATAGTGCAACGCTATGAGCGCGACATACGCTGTCGCTGTGACAGCTGATTCCGCGGAACCTCCCTCCAGCCCCGCGTCCGGCGCGGCGCCGATGCCCTCCCGCACCCCTGACCTGGAGTCGCTGCGGCTGCTCGTGCTCGTCGCCGAGCTGGGCAGTCTCGGTCGGGCCGCCGAGCGGCTCCGGATCGCGCAGCCGTCGGCGAGCCGCCGCCTGTCCACCCTGGAGCGGGCGCTCGGGCTGGTGCTGGTCGACCGCACGCGCCGAGGTTCGCGGCTCACGGCCTCGGGCCAGATCGTCGCGGGTCACGCCCGGCGTGTCCTGGACGAGGTGGAGGCCCTGCTCACCGGTTCCGACGCGCTGCGCAACCGGCGGGAGGCCGAACTCCGGGTGGCGGCGAGCCTGACGATCGCCGAGTACCTGCTGCCCGCCTGGATCAGCGAGCTGCGAAGCCGCAGGCCAGAGCTGTACATAGGGCTTCAGGTCACCAACAGCGAGCACGTTCCCGGTCTGGTCGAATCGGGTGAAGCCGACGTCGGCTTCGTCGAGGGACCGCATCTGTCGCAGGTGATGTCGACGCGGCAGGTCGCCGAGGACCGGTTGGTCGTCGTGGTCGACCCCGGCCATCCGTGGGCCCGCCGCCGTCAGCCGCTGGCCGCGCGGGAGCTGTCCACCACGCCACTGGTGCTGCGCGAGAGAGGGTCCGGCACCCGCCAGACGCTCGACCGCGCGCTGCACCTGGCCGGGTACGGCCGCGCCCGCGCGCTGCTGGAGCTGGGCTCGACGGCCGCCGTCCGGGGCGCGGTGATCGCCGGCACAGGGCCCGCGGTGCTGAGCGAGCTCGCCGTGCGCGGAGACGTCGCCGAGGAGCGTCTGGTCGGGATCGAGGTGGCCGGGGTGGAGCTCACGCGTGCACTGCGTGCGGTCTGGCCGATGGGAAGGCGGCTGGTGGGGCCGGCGGCAGAGCTGGTGGCGGTGGCCCGGGGGGACGGTCGCTCGGAGCGGGCCCGCCCTAGGTCGCGGAAGGGCAGCGGCGGGCGCTGATCGGCCTTGTGTGCGGCACGGCCACGGTGCCTAGGTGGCGGGTGCGTCTTGGGCGGATAGTTCTTCCGCGAGTTCCATGCAGCGCAGGCGCGCTGGGGAGAAGTCGTAGGGCATCTTGCCGGTGGCTTCGAACACGCTCATGGAGTCAGCCTCCCGCCTGCCAGAGCCGAAGCCGCCCTCGCCCTCGCCGTCATCGGCGGTGGCAGGGTGCAAGGTGTCCCAGGCGTCGAAGAGGGCGTCGTCGTCCTGGTCCAGGCCGGATTCCTCGATGACGGCCTGCAGGGCGCTTTCGAAGGCGTGCCGCTCGACGGCCACTTGGGCCACCCGTGGATCATCGACGGCGACACTGTCATCGAGTGCCTCCTCGGCGTCATCGATACGGTCGGAAACCTCCCGCAGAGCGGGATGCGTGGCCAGGACGACGAAGCGGGTGGCCTGGACGGCCGCGCCGAGCGGGCCGAAGATCCGCTCAGTGACCAGCAGACTGTCCAGGTCCGCCTGGCGCAGGGAGCCCTCGGGCAGGCTCTTGAGACGTTCGGTGACGACCTCGGAGAGCAGGCCCATCCGGCTGCCTTCGGTGCGCATCCGCTGCACGGCCATCCGTTGCCGCCGCAGTTCCGCCTCCTGCTCGGCGAGGGTTTCCTCCAACCGCTCCAGGATGCCCGCGATGTGGTCTCCGCTGTCCGCACCGGCACAAGCCGTGCCGGTGGTCAGGGCGTCTCGGATGTCGTCCAGGGCGATCCCGGCGTCGGCCATCTTGCGAATCCACAGCAAGCGGATCATGTCCTCGTACCCGTAGCGGCGGCGGTCATCGCCGCCCCGCTCAGGCTCGGGGAGCAGGCCGATCTCGTGGTAATGGCGAATCGCCCGCGGCGTGCTGCCGACGAAGGCCGCCGCGTCGCCGATCTTGACCTGACGGGGTGGCACGAAAGACGCATGCATGAGCAGAGACCTTTCCTCAAGGCATCGGGACGTGAGTCCACCGGACCACATGCCGCTACGGAAGGTGCAACCCCCCGGAATGTCCGCACTCAACCGGGCAAGAGACCGCACGCGGCTGCATCCGGGGATGACCGCCACCCGAGAGTACGTAGGGGAGGCCGTCGGCCGCGCAACTGAGGCGGGCGCAACACGCGCTCGGGGTCGCGCGGCGCCACGCAAGCACCCTCCCGTCCGCTACGGTCGCAGGGTGCGACTCCTGCTCATGTCCGACACCCATCTGCCCAAGCGCGCCAAGCGCCTGCCTGAGCAGCTGCTGGCCGAGGTCCCCCGCGCCGATGTCGTGCTGCACGCGGGCGACTGGGTGGACACGGCCACCCTCGACCTGCTGGAGTCGCGAGCGCGGCGGCTGATCGGGGTGTACGGCAACAACGACGGCCCCGAGCTGCGGGCGCGGCTGCCGGAGGTGGCGTACGCGCAACTGGGAGGCCTGCGCTTCGGTGTCGTCCACGAGACCGGCGCGGCGCAGGGGCGGGAGCATCGCTGCGCCGCCCGCTTCCCCGACCTGGACGTCCTGGTCTTCGGGCACAGCCACATCCCCTGGGACACCACGACAGAAGACGGACGGCTGCGTCTGCTCAACCCGGGCTCGCCGACGGACCGGCGGCGCCAGCCCCACTGCACGTACATGACCGCTCAGGTGAAGGCCGGACGCGTGGCGGGGCTGGAGTTGCACACGCTTCCGCTGCGCCGGTGAAGCAGGCCGCCTCACCGCTTGGCCCGCGAGGCACCCTCCTCCGAGGCGGCATCGCCTGCGTGACGTGCCGCCTCCGTCGTGGCGTCGATTACCTCAGAGGTAATGGCGCCGGACCAGTGACCCGCTTAACGTCTCCCGCATGGCAACCGCAGCGCCCCCACAAGTCGGCCAACTGCTCCGCGAGTGGCGCCGTCGGCGACGACTGAGTCAGCTCGAGCTGTCCCTGCGAGCGGAGACCTCGTCGCGGCACATCAGCTTCGTCGAGACGGGCCGCTCCCGGCCCAGCAGCGTCATGGTGCTGCGCCTGGCCGAGGAACTGGACATACCGCTGCGCATGCGCAACCAACTCCTGCTGGCCGCTGGTCACGCCCCGGTGTACACGGAGAGTCCGCTCGACTCGCCGCGTATGGTCGCCGTGCGCAGGGCCGTGCGGCAGGTGTTGGAAGGCCACGAGCCGTACCCGGCGGCCGTGTTCGACCGGGCCTGGAACATCGTGGACAGCAACGCGAGTCTCGCCCTGTTCACCGACAAGGTGGCGCCCGAGCTGCTGAAACCACCGGCCAACGCCCTACGCGTCGCCCTGCACCCGGACGGCCTGGCACCGCACATCGCCAATCTCGGCCAATGGCGGGCCCACCTCATGGGCCGTCTGCGCCGCCAGGTCGCCGCCGGCCTGGAGGGTGCGCTGCGCGAGTTGCACGACGAACTGGCGGCATACCCCTGTCACGAGCCGGAGCCCGACGTCGAGTTCCCCGGACCGGCGGACATCTTCGTGCCACTGCGGCTCCGCCACGACGGTGGCGAACTGACCTTCTTCAGCACCGTCGCCACCTTCGGCACCCCGCTTGAGGTGACGACTGCCGAGTTGGCCATCGAATCGTTCTTCCCGGCGGACGCCGCAACGGCGGCGGCGCTTCGTAGCCCAGCCCCTCCTCAGTGAACGGAGTCTCATGCCCACAGACACGCGCACCGTCGTGGACGAGCTTGTGCGACGCATCGGCCAGGGCGACCCCGAGCGCATCGCCGCGCTGTACGCCGAGCACATCGACTGGAAGCTCAGCTGGCCGGAGCCGGGGCACAGTCGGGCAGCACCTTGCTGGATCCGCGCACGCTCCACCCGAGCTGACGTCGCCGACCACTTCCGCTCACTGGCCGAGGAGCACATACCGGAGCAGGCCGACACCCGGATCGAGCGGACCCTGGTCGACGGAGACAACGCAGTCCTGCTGGGCGAGATCCGCCAAACGGTCCGTGACACCGGCCGCCCCTACCGCGCTCGGTTCGCCCTGCACCTGACGGTGGTGAACGGCCTGATCACCCGCCACCACGTCTACGAGGACAGCCTGGCCGTCTCCGGAGCCTTCGAGCCGCAGGTGTGACACGCTCCCCCTGCTCTTGCCCCTGCCCCCTGCCTCTGCTCCCGCTCCCGCTCCCGCTCCCGCTACGACGACGGTTACGGTTCCAGAGCTCGGCCCGCCCAAGGCGACAAGCCTGGCGTGGGCCGGGCTATGGGCTGTCGCGGGGCGGTTCCCGGCGGCCGGAGGTCTCAGGCGGCTCGGGTACGTTGAGGCGGTAGCGGAGGCCGAGCACACGGATCAGGAAACACGTCATGGCGGCGCCCAGTGCGGCCGGCACACCGTAGACGCCCATCCGGACGGTGGCGACGGTCATGGCGGCGCCCACGAGGGCGGGAACGGCGTACAGACCACTGCGGAGCACCGACGGGATCCGGCGGACGAGCGTGTCACGGATGGTGCCCCCGCCCACCGCGGTGAGCACGCCCAGCAGGACTGCCGGTGCAGGGGCCAGCCCGAATTCCAGGGCTTTGCTCGCGCCGATGACAGCGAACGCGCTCAGCCCGACCGCGTCGAGGATCGTGATCGGTGTCTCCAGACGATGCAGGTGCCTGCTGAGGGCGAAGGCGATCAGGCCGCCGACGGCCGCGAGCGTGTAGTACCGCCAGTCGCGGAGGGTCGCGGGTGGCAGCGAGCCGAGCAGGACATCGCGGATGACACCGCCGCCCAGCGCTGTCATCATGCCGAGAACGATCACTCCGACCACGTCCAGGCGCGCGGCACGCACCGCTGTCAGCGCTCCGTTGAGCCCGAAAGCGAACGTGCCGGTCAGATCCAGGGCGAGCAGGGGCGGAGGTTCGGAACTCATACGGACCGCATACCCCGCCAGAGCGCGCGTCGCGGTGGGTGTACTGCACATGCCGACATCGAATGCAACATTCGGGTGCACACGGGCACTGCGCCCTCAGGGGAACCCGGAGAGCCATGCCGGGAGACACCCCGGCGCGCCGGTCACCCGGTCACGCGGTCACGCGGTCACGCGGTCACGCGGTCACGCGGTCACGCGGCGACAGGCTCGTGGCCTGGCACGGCTTCGCACCGCGTTGTGCGAGCCGGTCGATGCCCACGGCTCCCCCGGTAGCCGAGTTATCTTACTCGGGCAAAGAATCGTTCTTCGATGACCAGCCCGGTGTGACCGCTATCGCCCGCAGCTACCCGTCACTTCGGCGTGGCTCCGGGAGGAGGACTGCCTCGGCGGCCCGGCCGGCAGAGCGGCGTCACAGGCAAGGAGCTGCACATGAGCGCGCGGGACGCGCAGGACGCGCAGGACGCGGCCAAGAGGCTGCGGGCGATCAGCGACGAGTTGTCGGACCGCTTCTACGAGCGCGATGACGTGGTGCGGGCGCTGGTGGTGACGTTGCTGGCCGGGCAGCACTCGTTGGTGCTCGGTCCGCCGGGGACGGCGAAGTCCGAGATGGCCCGGGAGCTCACGGGCAGGATCGAGGGGGCGTCCTACTGGGAGATCCTCCTGTCCAAGTTCACCGCTCCGACGCGGATGTTCGGGCCGATCGACGTCGCCGCGCTGACCCGGGGTGAGTACCGCCAGGTGTACGACGGGCGAGCCACGACCGCACATGTCGCGTTCATCGACGAGATATTCAAGTGCTCCGCGGCGGCGCTGAACGAGACGTTGGGCTACCTGAACGAGCGGATCTACCATCCCGAGAACGGGGGCGCGCCGATCTCCTGCCCGCTGATCGGGGCCATCACGGCGAGCAACGAGCTGCCCAGCGGGGAGGACCTGGCCGCGATCTACGACCGCCTGTTGGTACGGATCGAGGTCGGTTATCTGGCCGATCCCTCGAACTTCGCCGCGCTGGTCCGCTCGGCCGTCGGCCGCCCGGCGGCACCGACCCGCACCACCGTCGAGCTGGCCGCGTTGCAGCAGGCCGTGGCAGAGGCCGTCCCGGCCGTGGACATACCCGATGTGATCGTGGACGCGGTGTGTACGCTGCGGGCCGCCCTGCGCCGCAAGGAGCTCGTCGCTTCCGACCGCCGCTGGCGCCAGTCGGTCGGTCTCCTCCAGGCGTCCGCCTACCTTGACGGCCGCTCGGCGGTCGCGGAGACCGACCTGTCGGTGCTCACCCACGTGCTGTGGGACTCCCCCGCCGAACGCCCGACCGTCGAGCGCGAGGTACTCCAGCTGGTCAACCCGGACGCCAAGGAGGCGCTCGACCTGGCCGACGCCATGGACGAGCTGGAGGCCCAGCTCGACGCCATGGCCGGGCAGTCTCGCGAGGCGCTGAGCGAGTGGGTCATCAAGAAGGCCCACAACAAGCTCGCCACGGCCGGGAGGAGGCTGGAGAAGCTGCGCGAGGAGGCGGCGGGCGCCGGACGCTCCACCGCTGCCATCGACCGGGTCTTCGGGCGTCAGCGTGCCGTCCGCGTCCGCGTTCTCACCGAGGCCCTCGGTATGGATGCGAGCATGGTGCAGTCCCAGCTGTGAGCAGCGGAGAGACAGAGGCGATGGGTGCGGCACCGCACCAACTGAACGAGCTGACCAGCCGGTCCGCGAAGTGGCTGGGGCTGTCCGCCGCCGCTCCGCAGCGGCACAGCGTGGCCCTGGTGGCGGACCGGTTCGACCTGATCGCCTGGCGCGACACCTACGAGCAGTCGGCCGCGCTGCGGGAGCTGGCCGAGGAGCTGGCCGGTCGCTACCACTGCACGACCGATCTTCTGGCCGACGTCTTTCTGGCCGCCTACAAGCTCGACCCGCGGTTGCGCGAGCGCACGGAGATGTCCCCTTCCCGGCTGGTCAACCACCAGATCATCAGCTCGCTGGTGGAGTCGCCGGAGTTCGCGGAGCTGCGCCGGGAGACCTTGGGCGATCCGTACGCCGCCGCCATGGCCGTACTCGCCCAGGCGCCTGCGCTGCGCCGGATGCTGGAGCGCTCCCAGGACGCGCGGACGCGGGCCGAGCATGCGCAGAGGGCCCGGCAGGACGCCGCGAACGCGGCGCAAGCCGTGGCCGAGGCGCTCCGACGGGCCGCCGACGAGGCGGATGAGGACGGCACCGTGCGGGCCCCGGCCGCCGACGCCGTGCACGAGGCGATCAACACTGCCGAGGCCGCCGCGCGGCGGGCCGCCCAGGACACCGCCGTCGCCGCCGCGGCGGCGGTCCCCGGTACCCGTTCCGACGCGCGGAGCGCGGTGGCTCAGGCCGCCGCCGCGGTGCGGGAGGAAGCCGCGCTGATGCGGGCGTGGGGCGTCGGCCTGGGCGAGCTCGAGCGGATGCCGTTCGACCAGCGCGCCCGCCTCGCCGACCGGCTGCGTACCAGCCGTCTCGCGCAGTGGGCCGAGCTGATCGGGCGTTTCCGGCAGATGGCCGAGGGTGAACGTGCCCGCAAGGTGGAGAACGCCACCGGTCAGCTGGTCGGCGTCACGCTCGGCGACGACCTCTCCCGCGTCGTTCCCTCCGAGTTGGCCCACCTCGGCGTGGCCGAGCTGCGCGCGGTGTTCGCCGCGCGCTACGCCGCCGGGGAGCTGATGCTCTACGACAGCCAGGGCGAGGAGGCCACCGGCCAGGGCGCCGTCATCGCGTGCGTGGACACCTCGCACTCCATGTACGAGGCGGGGCCCGGCGGAGTCACCCGGGAGGCGTGGGCCAAGGCCTGCGCCCTGGCGCTGCTGGACCAGGCCCGCCATGCCGAGCGGGACTTCGTCGGCATCCTGTTCTCCGCCGCCGACAAGTTCCGGGTCTTCCGCTTCCCGGCCGGCCGGCCCGCCGGCATCGCGCAGGTGCTCGACTTCGCGGAGGCCTTCCTCGGTGGCGGCACCAGCTACCAGACGCCGCTGACAGCAGCCAGTGAACTGCTGGAGGAGGAGTACAACGACTCCGCCCGCAAGCGCGGCGACATCGTCATGCTCACCGACGACGAGTGCGACGTCACGGAGGAATGGATGCGCGGCTGGAACGGCGCCAAGCGCCTGCTGGGTTTCCGTACCTTCGGGCTGGCCATCGGCGCACCGCGCGCCGCCGAAGCCGGTTCGGTCCTGGAGGCCCTGTGCGACAACCTCCGTTCCATCGAGGACCTCACCGACGTCCACGCCGCCGCCGACCTCTTCCGCGTGATCTGACGCCCGCGTGATCTGACTTCCGCGTGATCTGACGCCCGGGTGGTCTGACGCCCGGGTGGTCTGGCTTCTGCCTGATCCGACCCGGCGCTCTCCCCTGTTCTCCCGGGCCTGAGGGGCGTCCGGCAGCCCACCGACGACGACTTACTTAGGTTAGGCTAACCTACCTACATGAGCGTTGGTGAGCACGCCGCCGCTGCCCCGCGTCTGCGCGGGCACGGCCTGGCAGCCGAAAGTGTGACCGTGGCGTACGACGACGTCGATGTCGTACACGAGGCCGCCCTCACACTCCGGCCAGGCGAGATCACCGCGCTCGTCGGCCCGAACGGGAGTGGGAAGTCGACACTGTTGCGCACCCTCGCGCGCCTGCAGCGCGCACGCAGCGGCACGCTCACCCTCGACGGGGAAACCGACGGCCTGGCCCTCACCTCGCGCGCGTTCGCACGCCGCGTGGCGCTGCTCACGCAGGGCCGCCCCACGCCCGGCGGCCTCACCGTCCGCGACCTCGTCGAGTTCGGCCGCTACCCCCACAGGGGCCGCTGGGGCGGACAGGACCCCGACGGCAGCGCCGCTGTGGAGCGCGCGCTGCGGATGACAGGCGTCGAGGACCTGGCCTGGCGGGGAGCCGAGCACCTGTCGGGTGGCCAGTTGCAGCGCGTATGGCTCGCGAGCTGCCTCGCCCAGCAGACAGGTGTGCTCCTTCTCGACGAGCCGACGACCTATCTCGACCTGAGATACCAAGTCGAACTCCTCGACCTCATCCGGGACCTGGCGGACGAGCACGCGATCTCGGTGGGCGTCGTCCTGCACGACCTCGACCAGGCAGCGGCCGTCGCCGACAGGATCGCCCTGCTCCAGACGGGGCGGATCACCGCCGAAGGCGTCCCCGCCGACGTCCTGACGCCGCGGCGGCTGACCGAGGCCTACGGCATCCGGATCGACGTCGACACCGACCCCCTGACCGGCCGGCTGCGGACCCGCGCGGTCGGCCGGCATCACATGCGAAGTGAAAGGCTCAGCACCACCCCATGAAACGCCCCCTGATCACCGCGTTCGCCGCCACCGTCGCGGCCGTCGTCCTGGCCGGCTGCGGGACGACCGAGACCGCCTCCACCGGCTCGGACGCGACATCCGGCCGCATCGCCCTCACCGACGCGACCGGCACGAAGGTGACCCTCGACGGCCCCGCCAAGAAGGTCGTCGGCACCGAGTGGAACGTCGTCGAGAACCTCGTCTCGCTCGGCGTCGAGCCCGTCGGCGTCGCCGACGTGAAGGGTTACCAGGAGTGGAACTCCGCAGCTGAGCTGAAGAACGACCCCAAGGACATCGGCACGCGCGGCGAGCCGAGCATGGACACGATCGCCTCCCTCGCGCCGGACCTCGTCGTCGCGACCACCGATCTGCCCTCCTCGGCCGTCAAGCAACTACGGAAGATCGCCCCCGTTTTGGAGGTGCGCTCCGCCGACGCGTCCGACCAGCTCGGACAGATGAACGAGAACCTCGACCTCATCGCCGAGGCCACCGGCAAGGAGAGGCGGGCCGACGTCGTAAGGAAGCAGTTCACGGCGAAGCTCACCGCAGGCCGGAAGGCCCTCCGGGACGCCGGTCTCGACGGGACGGCGGTCGCCTTCGCCGACGGTTACGTCACCTCCAACCAGGTCACGATCCGTCCCTACACCCGGCGCTCCCTCATCGGGGCCGTCAACGAGGAACTCGGGCTGAAGAACGCCTGGAAGGCCAAGGGCGACAAGAACTACGGGCTCGGCAGCACGGACGTGGAAGGGCTCACGGGTCTCGGAGACGTCCAGTTCGCCTACATCGCCGGCGAGCAGGACAGCCGCGACCCGTTCGCCAAGGATCTGGCGGCCAACCGGACGTGGAAGTCGCTGCCCTTCGTGAAGGCCGGCGACGTGCACCGGCTGCCGGACGGCATCTGGATGTTCGGCGGCCCCGCGTCGATGGGGGCCTATGCCGACGCCGTCGTCGACGCGCTCGAGAAGTAGCGCCGTGGCCGTCACCGCAACAGCCTCCAGCCCCACCACTGCCGGGACCAAGGCGACCACGACGGGCGCGGTCGCGGTGACGGCCGGGCTCGTGCTCCTCGTCGCTGTCCTCGCCGTCGTCGACCTCACCCAGGGCACCGCCGCCGTCGGCCCGGGTGAGGTGGTCAAGGCACTCACCGGCCGCGCGGGGCACTCGGACACCACCGTCGTCATCGCCTCACGCCTGCCACGGATGGCCGCGGGGCTCCTGGTCGGCGTCGGCCTCGGTGCCGCGGGCGCCGCGCTGCAGGCCGTGAGCCGTAACGTGCTCGCCTCGCCGGACACCCTCGCGGTGAACGCCGGCTCGTATCTGGCCCTCGGGCTGCTGGCGGCGACCGGGGTGTCCATGCCCTTTCTCGCCTCCTCCACGGTGGCCTTCGCCGGTGGTCTCGTAGCGGCCGTCGCCGTGCTGGGGCTGTCAGGATCCGGCACGGGAACCGTCCGACTCGTCCTGGCGGGCAGTGCCCTCGCGCTCGGCGTCGGCTCCGTGACCGAAGGCCTGCTGCTGCTCTTCCCCGAACGGACGGAGGGCCTCTACCAGTGGAGCCACGGCTCCCTCGCCCAGAACGGGGCAGCCGGCGTGGCCCAGATGGCACCGGTCGCCCTGCTGGGGCTCGTCGGACTGCTGCTCGTCGCCCGCCGCGTCGATGTGCTGGCTCTGGGGGACGAGGCCGCTCGGGGGCTCGGCGTACCGGTCCGGACCACCCGCTTCACGGTGGTCGCGCTCGCCGCGCTGCTGTCCGCTGCGGCCGTGACACTCGCCGGACCGATCGGGTTCGTCGGGCTGTGCGCCCCGGCACTCGTACGTCCGCTCGGGCGCCGTTACCGGCCCTTCGCCCGGGCGCGGCTGACCCTCCCCGTGGCCGGTCTGGCTGGCGCCGCGCTCGTGCTCGGCTCGGATGTGCTGCTGCGGGCGGTGGCCGGCGCCGACTCCGCCGTCGCGGTACCGACGGGAGCGGTCACGAGCGTAGTCGGCGCGGTGTTCCTCGTCGCGATGGCCCTGCGGATCCGGGACACAGGCGGCGTGTCCGCGCCCGACAGGCTGCGCATCCCGAGCCGGGCCGATTTCGTGGCGACGGTAATCGTTCTCGTGGCCGTGCTCGTCGGCGTGACGATCGCCGCCGTGCTGCTCGGCGACGCCAAGCTGCTGCTCGGAGACGTCGCCAACTGGGTGCGGGGGCAGGCGGGCCAGGCCACCGGTTTCGTCCTCGACACCCGGGTGCCGCGGGTGCTCGCCGCGCTCCTCGCGGGGGCCGCGTTGGCCCTGGCGGGCACGCTGGTACAGGCCGTGACCCGCAACCCTCTCGCGGAGCCCGGCGTCCTCGGCGTCTCCGGCGGGGCGGCACTCGGCGCCGTCCTCGTCGTCACGACGGTGCACGGCGCCGGCTCGTGGGGCATCGCAGGCGCCGCGTTCGCCGGTGCCTCGGCCACCGCGGCGCTCGTCTTCGGCCTCGCCGCGCGCGGCGGGTTCCAGCGCAACCGTCTCGTCCTGGTGGGCATCGGGGTGTCGTCCGGGACGACCGCGCTCACCAGCCTGTTCATCGTCCTCACCGATCCGTTCAACGCGACGAAGGCGCTCACCTGGCTGTCGGGCTCGACCTACGGGCGCACCGCGACCGACGTGCTGCCTCTCGCCCTCGCCCTCGCCGTCGGCGCGGCCGTGGCGGTCGCACGGCGCAAGGAGCTCGACCTCGTCTCACTCGACGAGGACACCCCCAGGCTGCTGGGCCTCTCCCTCGCGCGGGGCAGGCTCGGTTTTCTCGCGGTCAGCGTGTTGCTGAGCGCGACCGCCGTCGCGGCGGCCGGAACCATCGGCTTCGTGGGCCTCGTGGCACCACACGCGGCACGCGCCCTGGTGGGGCGCCGGCATGTGCGAAGCGTGCCGGTGGCCCTGCTCCTGGGCGCCGTTCTCGTCGCCGTAGCCGACCTGCTGGGCCGTACGGTCATCGCCCCGGCGCAGCTCGGCGCGGGTCTCATGACCGCCGTCGTCGGCACGCCCTACTTCCTCCACCTCCTCGTCCGTAGCCGGAGGTAGGTAGGAACGTGTTGTGTGCTGTGCGCGCCCCACACCCCACACCCCGCGCCCTCCGCTTCCCGGCCCCGACGCGGGCGCGGAGCTACCGGCTCTTGAAGGCAGACGAACCCAGCCACCTGTCCACGACCTGTCCGAGCGGCGCCGCGTCGCCTCGCGCAGCCGCACACCGGGAGTACGTACGTGCCCAGCCCCATACCGGCCACCGACGCCACAGACACCAGCGACGCCGACGACACCAGCGACGCCGACGACACGAGCGATGCGAGCGATGCGAGCGACGTGAACGGCACCGGTAGCGCGGTCGTCGGCGAGCAGCCGCCGGAGACCGCCGACCCCACGGGTTTCGTTCCGGTCGACTCCCCCGAGGACCTGCGCGAACTCCTCGGCCGGCCGCACCCGGTGGTGGTCGACAAGGTGCACAAGCGGCTGACCGACGCCGACCTGGACATGCTGGCGCGTTCGCCGTTCGGCATCCTCGCCACCTCCGACGCGGACGGCAACTGCGACGCCTCGCCCCGAGGCGGTCAGGCAGGTTTCGCCCTGGCCCTGGACCGCGGCACGCTCGCCCTGCCGGACCTCCCCGGCAACCGACGGGGCGACAGCTTCCACAACATCCTGGAGAACCCGCACGTCGGCCTGGTCTTCCTCGTCCCCGGCTCCAGCGAGGTGCTGCGGATCAACGGCCGCGCCCACGTCCTCAAGGACGCCCCGTTCTTCGACGCGATGACCGTCCGGGGCAGGCGCCCCCGGCTCGCGCTGCTGGTCGAGACCGACGAGGTCTACCTGCACTGCCCCCAGTCGCTCAACCGCTCCGAACTCTGGGCGATGCGAAAGCGACCGGCGGGGCGCCGATGACGTTCAGCTCCCGTACTTCTCTCGCATCTCCGCCAGGAACTCAGGTGACGGCGTTCCGGGCGTCGACACGTCGATCACCTGCCCGTTGGGGTCCTCGACCAACATGCTGCGCTGCCCGTAGAAGGTCTCTCGCGGCGGTTCGACGATTCTCGTGCCTGCCGCCACCGCCCGTGCGTACACCGCCTCCACGTCGTCCACCACGAAGGTCAGCACGGCGCCCTGAGGCCTGCCCCGGTAGGCCTCAGGGACCAACTCGTGCTCACGGCGCCAGATCCCCAGTTCATTCAGCGGGTTGTCCGGCGCTTGCAGGTTGACGAACCAGTCGCTGTCGAACACCACGGTGAACCCGAGGAGATCGACGAAGAAGTCCCGCGTTCCGGCCAGATCGTCGGAGAGGATGTTGGCAAAGGCTCGGTTGATGGTCATGAACCCTCCAGATCAGGGGCTTGGCGCAGCGATCACACGCGCACTCTACGGGTGCTGGTTCGGTGCGTCGCGGAAAATCCCACGGCCGTCGCTCTCGCTCTCCTGTCACCGACCGACGACAGCGCCCGGACGGACCGGCGAAGGAGAACTGTGACGCACGTCACGCCCGATTTGCCGGATTACCGGGTCGCCGCGCGCCGCCATGATGCCCGCAAGAAGGACAACACCGGGAGCAGGGAGCGCGAGTGAACAACAGCCGGAGCGTCGGATCGTGGCGGGAACTCGGCAGCCATCTCGGCACCGTTGTGGTGCTGGCCGGTGGCGTTCTCGTCGGCGCCATCACCATCTATCTCGCGGCGAGCCTGCTGCCGACAGCAGTCGCTGACATCGGCGGCGAACGCCTCTACGCGTGGAACATGACCGTGTTCCTGATCGGCCAGGTGGTCGCGACCATGCTCGTGAGCTGGACGCTGGGGAAGAGCGGCGACATCGGGGCCTATCTGTTCGGGTTCGGAGTCTTCGCCGCGGGTTCGGCGCTGTGCGCGGCGAGTCCGGTGATGCCGGTGCTCCTGGTCGGCCGCGGCGTCCAGGGGCTGGGGGCGGGCTTGCTGACCGGCCTGGGGTTCGCTCTGATCCATTCGGCACTCCCGCGACACCTGTGGGTGCGCGGCAGTGCGTTGGTCTCCGCCATGTTCGGCCTGGGCAACTTCGTCGGCCCGGCGCTGGGCGGGCTGTTCGCGCAGTTCGGGACCTGGCGGCCGGCGTTCGTCGTGTTGGCACTCGGCTCGGTGGCACTGGCCGCGGTGGTACCGAAGGGACTTCCGCGCAACGGCCGCGCCGGGGGCGAACCGGTGCCGGTGGCGATCCGATCGTTGCTGCTCGTCATCGGGGCCGCGGGCGCGGTGAGCGTTGCCGGGATCCTTACGGACGCGCGGGCGATGGTGGCTCTTCTGGCCCTGGCACTGGCGCTCGTCTGGGCCTTCGTGCGGAGCGAGAAGCGCACCCATGTGCGCGTACTGCCCCGCCCGGCCTACCAGGCCGATTCGACTCTGCGCTGGGTCTACCTGACCATCGCGCTGCTCGCCTCGGGAGTCGCCGTGGAGACCTTCCTTCCGCTGTTCGGCCAGCGGCTCGGCGGCCTTCCACCGCTGGCAGCCGGGTTCTTCGGTGCCGCTCTTTCGCTGGGCTGGTCCCTCACCCAGGTCGTCAGCTCCTCGGCGCACCGGCCGCGGACCGTGCGCCTGCTGCGGGTGGCCGGCCCCGGGCTGCTCGCAGCAGGGCTCGCCGTCCTCGCCGCGCTGCAGCAGCGCGACGTGTCGCTGCCGGTGGTCCTGGGCTGGCTGCCCGTACTCCTCATCGCCGGGGCCGGTATCGGCATGGCCATGCCCCACCTGTCGGTCGCCGCGATGACCAGTACGACGGACAAGCAGGAAGGCGAGAAAGCCGCCGCGGCGATCGCGACCGTACTGACGATGGCCACCGCGTTCGGTGCGGCACTCGCCGGTCTCCTGGTCAACGTGGGCGGACCCTCGTTGGTCTCCTCCGCGCGGTGGCTTCTTCTCGGCTTCGCTTCGCTGTCCGCTCTGGGAATGCTCACGGCGCTGCGCACCGAGCACAGCGGCGTGCGGTCGGACGAGGCGCCCAGGCGGGACGGGGTGGAGACCGCTGTCGAGCCAGGAGGCCCCCTTGAGGGCTGAGCGGGGCGTCACCGTTCAGCCGTAGGAGTCTCCGTCCGTTCGGTGTAGCGCTCGCGACCACGCCGGACGGGCGGCGGCACCTGCCCTCTCCTGCCCCGGTCGGAGCTTCCAGATCACATTGAGGCGGTGGAGGAGCGAGGCGCTGGGAAGGGGTTGTTCTCCTGCGAAGAGGCGGTGCTGAACAAATCGACGGGTGCTGTGATCGGAAGCGAACGAGGGGGACGAAGCGTCCTTGCCGAGGAAGAGTCCGTCTCCCGAAGGGAAGCCCCGGTCGCCCGCGTGGTCGAAGGAGAACGATGTTTCCGTTGCGGTTGCTGTTCGCGCTGTGCGCCGCACCGTTGATCGTGGCCGCCTTCGTCGGTGTCGTCTGGCTGTCCCTACGCGTCCACCCGCTGTACCTGCTGCTCGGCTTGGTCTGTGCCGGGCTCGCGCTGGCGCTCGGCTGCCGCGTCCACGGTCATTTCGTGGACAAGGGGTCTGCTCCCCTCGCGTTCACCATGGGCCTCGTCCTGGTCGCCACCGTTCTCGCCGGCTATGTGGTGGCGTTCAACTCGGTCGCTCCACGGCACACGTGCACCGTGACCGAGGAACGCACCTGGAAGCGGTACAGCCCCGGCGGGTACACGACCTACACCTACCGTCGACTGGCGTGCGCTGACGGCCGGACCGACTCCTTGGGGAGCCAACTGACGGCTCGAGAGGGAAAGGACTCCACCGACCGGCAGGAGCACACGCGGCTGTTGGTGGCCTACGACCCGAACGGCCGGCTGCCCTCCTTGGCTCTCGACGACCAGTTCTGGTGGGTTCTGTGGGCAAGCTTCGGCATGGCACTGGTGATCGCGGTCCACGCGGGCGTCGTCATCGCCGAACAGCGCCGCCGGTGAGCCGGAGGCCCCGCCCGCCGAAGGCCGGTTCCGCCGCGCGGCGTCCTCGGCGCGGCGTCCTCGGCGATGACGACCCAGCCGGGCCGACCTCGACGCGGAACCGCCCGTCGCCCTGGTCGACGCGGTGGGCGCGGGCAGTGCGGTCAGCGCAGCTTGACGGAGCCTCCGTCGGCCATGACGGTCTGCCCGGTCATGTACTGGGCGTCGTCGCTCGCGAGGAAGGCCACGATGGGGGCGACGTCACGGTCAGGGTCGCCGAAGCGCCCCAGGGGCACGGCGGCGGCGGACTGCGCGTACTGCTCAGGACGCGCTTCGGCCCACTTGGCCACACCGGCTGTCAGAGCCATCGGGCAGACCACGTTGACGCGGATGTTGAGCGACGCCCACTCGTTCGCCGCGACGCGGCTCAGGCCGCGGATGGCCTCCTTCGCCGCCGCGTAGGAGGCCTGGTTGGGCTGGCCGTTGAGTCCGGCACCGGATCCGAAGTTGATGACGGAAGCGTTGCCGGTCTTCCTCAGCTCGGGCACAGCGGCGAGCATGAAGTTGCGGGTGGCGTACAGGCCGGTGTCCATCGCGAGGTTCCAGTCGTCGTCCGTCTGCTCCTCGAACGGCTTCTGCCGGGACACACTCGCGTTGTTCACCAGCACGTCGAGGGAGCCGAAGCGCTCCACCGCGGTCGCCACGGCCGTGTCCGCGACGGCCCGGTCCGAGACGTCACCGCGCAGGAAGGCGACGGCGTCGCCCAGTTCGGCGGCGAGCGCGTGCCCGGCCTCCTCCTGCAAGTCGACGACCACGACACGGGCCCCTCGTTCGACGAAGAGTCTGGTGATGGCGCCGCCGATTCCCGAAGCGCCCCCGGTGACGATGGCTGACTTGCCCTGCAAGGTCTGAGGACTCATGGCGGGTTTCCCTTCCTGGGTGGGTG
>NZ_JASKYT010000001.1:0-100803 GCF_041028275.1 Streptomyces sp. PU-14G | reverse complement strand
CCGCGGGGCCTGCCCCGAGCGGCTCCGCCGGACCTCCGCGGGGCCTGCCCCGAGCGGCTCCGCCGGACCTCCGCGGGGCCTGCCCGGGGCCGTGCGGGCCGGCGACGGCTACGAGCGGGGCGGGGCCACAGCGCCCCGCACAACCCGTACCTGAAGGGCCGCCGCGCCGCGCTGCCGCCGACCGGGCGTCCCGCGCCCCGCGGCGGTTGCCCTTCGCCTGCGGCCAGGTGTGGAGCGCGCTGGTGCCCGAGAGCGGGCGGGGGAGCTGACGCGGGCGCAGGCCCGCACCGCTCGCACGGCGGGCGCGCTCTCCCGCCGTACCGGGCGCGGGCGCTACACGCGGGCCGAGAGCAGTTCCTCCAGTTGCTCCTCGCGCGCGGGCGCGGCCACGAAGAGGAGCTCGTCGCCCACCTCCAGCGCGTCGTCCCGGTCGGGAGTGAGCACCCGGGTGCCCCTGATGATGGTGACCAGCGAGGTGTCCTCCGGCCAGTCGACGTCCCCGACCCGGATGCCGGCCAGCGTCGACTCCGGCGGCAGCGTCAGCTCGACCAGGTTGGCGTCGCCCTGCGAGAAGCGCATCAGCCGCACCAGATCGCCGACGCTGACGGCCTCCTCCACCAGCGCCGACATCAGGCGCGGCGTGGAGACGGCGACGTCCACGCCCCACGACTCGTTGAACAGCCACTCGTTCTTCGGGTTGTTGACGCGGGCCACGACGCGCGGCACGCCGTACTCCGTCTTGGCCAGCAGGGAGACGACCAGGTTGACCTTGTCGTCGCCGGTCGCGGCGATCACCGTGTGGCAGCGCTCCAGTGCGGCCTCGTCGAGCGAGGTGATCTCGCACGCGTCCGCCAGCAGCCACTCGGCCTGGGGCACCCGCTCGACCGAGATCGCCGTCGGCGCCTTGTCGATCAGCAGGACCTCGTGCCCGTTCTCCAGCAGCTCACCCGCGATGGACCGGCCGACGGCGCCCGCCCCCGCAATAGCGACCCTCATGCCGCTTTCCCCTTGTTCGCTTCGCTCACGATTCCGGTCCTACGGCAAAAACTTCTTCGACCCGGGCGACGTCCCCGCAGCGCATCATCACATGCACGAGGTCGCCCTCCTGCAGCACCGTCTGGGAGGTGGGCAGTATGGCCTCACCCAGACGGGTGAGGAAGGCGATACGCACCCCGGCCTCGTCTTGGAGCTTGCTCACCCGCTGGCCGACCCATGCCGACGAGGTGTGCACCTCCGCGAGCTGCACGGCACCGCTGGGGTCCCGCCACAGCGGCTCGGCCCCCGAGGGCAGCAGCCGGCGCAGCATCTGGTCGGCCGTCCACCGCACGGTCGCCACCGTGGGGATGCCCAACCGCTGGTAGACCTCCGCGCGCCGGGGGTCGTAGATGCGGGCGGCCACATGGGCTGTGCCGAACATCTCACGTGCGACGCGTGCGGCGATGATGTTGGAGTTGTCACCGCTGCTGACCGCGGCGAAGGCTCCGGCCTCCTCTATCCCCGCTTCGCGCAGGGTGTCCTGGTCGAAGCCGATGCCGGTGACCCGACGGCCGCCGAAGCCCGAGCCGAGGCGCCGGAAAGCGGTGGGGTCCCGGTCGATGACCGCCACCGTGTGGCCCTGTTGCTCCAGGGTCTGCGCGAGCTCCGCTCCTACTCGTCCGCAGCCCATGATCACAATGTGCAACGCCCGTCCCTTCGTCCCGTACAGCGGGCCGTCTCAGCATCGCACGACTGACCGCATACGATCCTCTGCGTGTCCAGGATGACCGACGTACCGAAACGACTTCTCCTCGGGAGGGCGCTCCGCAGCGACAGGCTCGGCGAGACGCTCCTTCCCAAGCGTGTCGCCCTCCCCGTCTTCGCCTCGGACCCGCTCTCCTCGGTCGCCTATGCCCCGGGCGAGGTACTGCTGGTCCTCTCGGTCGCGGGGGTCTCCGCCTACAACTTCAGCCCGTGGATCGCCGTGGCGGTCGTCGTCCTGATGTTCACCGTGGTCGCCTCCTACCGGCAGAACGTGCGCGCCTACCCGAGCGGCGGCGGCGACTACGAGGTGGCGACCACCAACCTCGGACGCAGAGCGGGTCTGACCGTCGCCAGCGCCCTGCTGGTGGACTACGTGCTGACCGTGGCCGTCTCCATCTCCTCCGGAGTGGAGAACCTCGGCTCGGCCATCCCCTTCGTCGTCGAACACAAGACCTTCTGCGCGGTCGCGGTCATCGTGCTGCTGACGCTGATGAACCTGCGCGGCGTACGCGAGTCCGGCAAGCTCTTCTCCATCCCCACCTACTGCTTCGTCGTCGGCGTGTTCGCCCTGATCATCTGGGGCCTGGTGCGCGGCGTCCTGCTCGGCGACGAGATGCGCGCCCCCACCGCGGACTACGAGATCCACACCGAGCAGCACGGCATCGCCGGGTTCGCGCTGGCGTTCCTGCTGCTGCGCGCCTTCTCCTCCGGCTGCGCGGCGCTCACCGGCGTCGAGGCCATCAGCAACGGCGTCCCGGCCTTCCGCAAGCCCAAGTCGCGGAACGCGGCGACCACCCTCGCCCTGATGGGCGGGCTCGCCGTCACCATGTTCTGCGGCATCATCGCGTTCGCCATGGTCACCCACGTCAAAATGGCGGAGAACCCCGCGAAGGACCTGCTGATCAACGGGCATCCAGCCGGGGAGGGCTACACCCAGAACCCGGTGATCTCCCAGGTCGCCGCCGCGGTGTTCGGTGACGGGACGGCCCCCTTCGTCTTCCTCGCCGCCGCCACCGCGCTCGTGCTGTTCCTGGCGGCCAACACCGCCTACAACGGTTTCCCGCTGCTGGGCTCGATCCTCGCCCAGGACCGCTACCTGCCCCGCCAGTTGCACACCCGGGGCGACCGGCTCGCCTTCTCCAACGGCATCGTGCTGCTGGCCGGAGCCGCCGCGATACTCGTCGTGGTCTACGAGGCCGACTCCACACGGCTGATCCAGCTCTACATCGTGGGCGTCTTCGTCTCCTTCACCCTCAGCCAGACCGGCATGGTCCGGCACTGGAACCGGCTGCTGACCACCGAGAGCGACCCGGCCCGCCGCCGCCACATGCACCGCTCCCGCGCCATCAACGCCTTCGGCGCGTTCCTGACCGGACTGGTACTCGTGGTGGTACTGGTGACCAAGTTCACCCACGGTGCCTGGGTCTCCCTCGTGGGCATGGCCCTCTTCTTCGCCGTGATGACCGCCATCCGCCGCCACTACGACCGGGTCTCCGAGGAACTGGCGGCCGACGAGACGGCCGAACCGCAGCTGCGCCCCGCGCGGGTTCACTCGTTCGTGCTCGTCTCCAAGATCCACCGGCCCACGTTGCGCGCCCTGCGCTACGCGAAGCTGATGCGCTCCGACACCCTCGAGGCCGTCACCGTCAACGTCGACCACGACGAGACGGAACTGCTGCGCCGCGAGTGGGAAGACAGCGACATCGACATCCCGCTCACCATCCTCGACTCGCCCTACCGCGAGATCTCGCGCCCCGTCATCGACTACGTCAAGCGGCTCCGCCAAGAGCAGCCCCGCGACGTCGTCAGCGTCTTCATCCCCGAGTACGTGGTCGGCCACTGGTACGAGCACCTGCTGCACAACCAGAGCGCACTGCGCCTCAAGGGCCGGCTGCTGTTCACCCCCGGTGTGATGGTGACCTCCGTCCCCTACCAGCTGGAGTCCTCCGAGGTCGCGAAGAAGCGGGCCCGCAGGCGCGAGCAGTGGAACGCGCCGGGCTCCGTGCGGCGCGGCCCGGTGATCCCGCCGAGGAAGGCCGGCCGGGACGGCGGCGGACCCGGAGGCAGTGCGGGGAGCCTGACCCGGCAGCGTGGCAAGTAGACTCGGCGGTTGCGGTGCAGGCGGCGTGCCTCCCGCTCACCTCGCCCGCCAGGGGCGAACCCGACGTCTGTGGAGTCACCCCCTCATGCCCGAAACCAGCGCGTCCGACAGCGCGTCCGAGCACGCCGTCCCCTCCCTGGTGGGGGAGGAGTACGAGGTCGAGGTCGGCCCGGTGGCGCACGGCGGCCACTGCGTCGCCCGCACCGAGAGCGGCCAGGTGCTCTTCGTGCGGCACACGCTGCCGGGCGAGCGGGTCGTCGCACAGGTGACCGAGGGCCGCGCGGACTCCCGCTTCCTGCGGGCCGACGCGGTACGGATCCTCGAACCGGCCAAGGACCGCATCGAGGCCCCCTGCCCCTTCTCGGGCCCCGGGCGCTGCGGCGGCTGCGACTGGCAGCACGTCAAGCCGGGCGCGCAGCGACGCCTGAAGGCCGACGTGCTGACCGAACAACTCCAGCGGCTGGCCGGCATGACACCCGAGGACGTCTCCTGGGACGGCACCGTCGAACCGGCCCCCGGTGACAAGGTCGCCCCCGGTGAGGTCCCCGCCTGGCGCACCCGCGTCCACTACACCATCGACGCCGAGGGCCACCCAGGACTGCTCAAGCACCGCTCACACGACGTGCAGCGCATCGACCACTGCCTGATCGCCGCCCCCGGAGTCGACGAACTGGGTATCGAGGCCCGCGAGTGGCCCTCCCTCGCCTCCGTCGACGCCATCGCCGCCACCGGCTCCGCCGACCGCCAGGTCATCCTCACCCCGCGCCCCGGCGAGCGCCTCCCGCTGGTCGAACTCGACCGCGACGTCTCCGTCCTCCGCGTCGGCGAGAAGGACCGCGCCGTCCACCGCGTGCACGGCCGCGACTTCGTCCGAGAACGCGCCGACGACCGCACCTGGCGCGTCGGTGAGGGCGGCTTCTGGCAGGTCCACCCGCAGGCCGCCGACCTCCTCGTCGACGCCGTGATGCGCGGCCTCACCCCCCGCAAGGGCGAGATGGCCCTCGACCTGTACTGCGGCGTCGGCCTGTTCGCCGGCGCGCTCGCCGACCGCGTCGGCGAGAGCGGGGCCGTCCTCGGCATCGAGTCCGGCAAACGCGCGGTCGCCGACGCCCGCAAGAACCTCGCCGACTTCCCGCGCGTCCGCGTCGAGCACGGCAAGGTCGAGAAGGTGCTGCCCCGCACGGGCATCACCGAGGCCGACCTGGTCGTCCTCGACCCACCCCGCGCCGGCGCCGGCAAATCCCTCGTCGAACGCATCGCCTCCCTCACCCCCCGCCGCATCGCCTACGTCGCCTGCGACCCCGCGGCCCTGGCCCGCGACCTCTCCTACTTCACCGCCGCCGGCTACCGCCCCCGCTTCCTCAGGGCCTTCGACCTCTTTCCGATGACCCAGCACGTGGAGTGCGTGGCGATCCTGGAGCCTGCCGAGAAGGGCCGCTGACCTGCGGCTTTAGCCGATGCGCATGAGGTGCGCTATGGGCGTTACGGGCGATATCTTGACGCTCAAGTGACGCTCGTGACGCTCATTTGACGCTCGTCCTGATGGGGTGTCAGGCACATGATGGGCAGGCCAGGCGGCGTCAAGGCTGCGAGTGACGATGCAACGCCGAGGGCTGATGACGCTCAAAACGGAGACGCCGATCCTGCAGATCGGATGTCGCGGAAGAGACCGGCCAGCGTTTCGCCCTGCAGCAATGGCCGGTGCGAGTCGATGACGTGCGTTAATGGTCTTTCGCTCGTTTCACGTTGGTGCCCCTTAATGCAGCTGGAAGTCCCAGGAAAGTCCCAGAGGGCTCCCAGTGCCGACCGACACTCTCGGCCTTGTGGTGGGGCCGTGCGGACACGTTGTCCGGGGTGCCATTGCCCTCCAGGGCTCTCCTCCAGAGCTTTCCCGCATGGCGATGTTGGCCTGGCCGTATGGTGGGGTTCGGCATGCGGCGTGGGCCATACCGGGCTCGGTGCGGTTCCGCCTCGACGGGGCGTAAGGGGGCAGAGAGGGTGGCTGTGCGGGGTGACCGGCGCGCCGTCTTGGTGACGACGGTTCTGGTCCTGGCGGTCGTCGCCGGTGCGCTGTCGCTGCTGAGCTGGGGCCGAGCGAACCAGGTGGCTGGCGTGATCTCCGCGGTGGCCGGCGTGGCCGCCTTGGGGGTCGGCGGCTGCGCGTTACTGGCCCCGTCCGGGAGCACGTCGATACAGGTATCCAGGACCGGGAGCGCCACGGCCGCCGGCGGCGGGGACGCCAACACGGGTGCCGTCGCCTCCCCGTCCGACGGTGTGGTCTCCGTCGGGGAGACCGGTGACGCGCGGGCGGACGGCGGCAGCGCGAATACCGGTTACCGGGGGCAGGGTTAGCGGCGCATCCGATGTTCTTCCGCAGCCGCGCCGCGGTGCGTAAGTCGGGTGGATCCTCCGCCGAGGGAGCCGGGGCCTTCGCCAACAGCGGCGTGATGATTGACAGCTTCGTGCAGGTGTTCGCGGGGCGCGCCGCCGTCTCCGGCTATCTACTGCAGGTGGAACAGGCCCTCGCCGCCGCCGATTTCCAGGGGCGTGAGAGGGAACTCGCCCAGCTGGCCGCCTTCTGCGCGCACGAAGTCCCCGCGGACGGTCCCGACGGCAGTTACTGGCGCTGGGTGGCCCCAGCATGGGCGGGAAAGTCCGCCCTGCTGGCGCACTTCGTCCTGCACCCTCCACCCGGCGTCGATGTCGTATCGTTCTTCGTCACCTCCCGCATGGCCGCGCAGAACGACGCGGCGGCGTTTTGCGCGGTTGTCCAGCGGCAGGTGTACGCCTTGCTGGGTGAGGAGGAGCCGCTGAGCACCCCCGCCACGCGCGACGAGCAGATGCTGCTCGCCCTGCACCGCGCCGCACATGGGTGCGCGGCGCGCGGCCGACGACTCGTGCTCGTGGTGGACGGGCTGGACGAGGACCGCGGCGTGACCGCCGGTTCCGACGGCCACAGCATCGCGGCGCTGCTGCCACGCGTTCCCCCGCACGGCATGCGGATCCTCGTCGCCGCCCGTCCGCATCCGCCGATACCGGGGGACGTGCCCGCAGACCATCCCCTCCGCACCACGCGGATCGACCACCGTCTGGAGCCGTCCCCGCACGCCCGCGCGGCGCGCTGGGACGCAGAGCGGGATCTGCTGCGACTGCGAGACGGCGGCGGACTGGGCTGGGACCTGGCCGCTCTGACCCTCGCGGCCGGAGGCGGGCTGAGCGCGCACGACTTCGCGGAGCTGACCGGGAGCCCGGCGCGGCTGGTCGAGCGCGAGCTGTCCGCGGTGAACGGCCGCAGCTTCCGCCGGCGCTCCAGGCACTGGGCGTCCGCCGATCCGCCCGTTTTCCTCTTCGCGCACGAGGAGATCCGGCGCGGCGCGACGGAACTGGTCACGGACCAGGAGCTGGCGGCCCACCGCAGCCGTCTGCACCGGTGGGCGGACTCCTACCGGAGCGCCGGGTGGCTGGAGGAGACCCCCGAGTACCTGCTGCGCGGCTACACCCAATTGCTGCATGACCAGGGGGACACTGCCAGGCTGGTGGCGCTGGCCTGTGACACCAAGTGGCAAGAGCGGTTGTGGCGGGCGTCCGGGGCGGACCTGGAGGCGCTCAGTACGGTGTCGTCAGCGTTCGACCTGGTGCTCGCGGACGGCCGGCGCCGCGGAGATCAGGACGTGTCCGTGGCCCTGCGGCTCGCCGCCGCGCGGGACGGGCTGCACGATCGGACGGCATCTCTCCCCTCCGGCCTGATCGCCCTGTGGGCCCGGCTAGGGCACCCGGCGCGCGCCGTTCATCTGGCCGAGTCGCGGCGCGACGCGTGGGATCGGGTGGCCGCTCTGAGCGCCATCGCCGGCGCCCTGGCCGCCGCCGGGCGCCCAGATCAGGCGGCCACCCTGCTCGACGGAGCGGACAGCACCGAGGACCGGGACCGCTTCCTGGAAGCGATCGCCAAGGGTTTGGCGGACGCCGGCCGACCCGCCGAAGCCCTACAGCCGGCCCGCCGCATCAGCGACCCGGAGCGCAGGGCGGACGCTCTCGTCGCCGCCGTCGGTGCCCTGGCCGGGGTGGCGAGGAACGTCACGGAAGCTAAGGAGGAGGCCGGGGCCCCGGGCCCCGATGCGGTTCCCTGGGCGTTGGAAGCCGTCGACGCGGTCATGGCGGTGCCCAACACCGTCTCCCGGAGCGCCTTGGGCGCCTCGCTGACCGCCGCGCTCTCCCGGCTCGGCGAGCAGCGCCCGGCCCTGGCGCTGGCGGAGCGTCTCGTGTTCAGTTCGGCCGGCTCCGGTGTCCCCGTCCGGCGTGCGCAGTACCTCGCCCTGTTCGCCCGGGGGATGTCCACGGCACCGGGGCTCGCCGAACAGGCTGCCGAGTTTGCCCTGACGTCGGCGCAGCTGGCAGCGGACATCGACGACCCCGACGGCGTGGACTGGGTCTACCCCCACGTCGCCGCGGGCCTGGAGGCGACCGGGCACCACCAGCAGGCGACCGACCTGGTCAGCCGTTTCCTGAACGATCCGGAGGACGGCCTGCTCGAGATCGGCATCGCGGCCGCGGAAACCGGTGACCTCGATCGGGCCCTGGACCTGGCCGAGCGGATCACCGAACCCATCTACCGGGCGCGCGTCCTCAACGCCGCTGGCAGGACGACGGCAGAGTCCCGTGACCCGGCGCAGACGCTGCGCCTGGCCCGACAAGCCCGCGACGCCACCGACAAGGTGCCCTACCTCCACTGGCGGATGACGCTGTCGACTGACACCGCCGACTTCCTGCTGCGAGCGGGCCAGGAGGAACGCGCCCACGCCGTGGTCAAGCGGGCGACGAACGTGGCGCGGAGGGCTCGTGGGCTCGGGGTGCACACCCTCATCAAGCTGGCCGTCGTAGCTGGCCGGTCCGGGCGGCCGGGCGACGCGGTCCGCCTCATCCACCACGCCGAACAGGCCGCCGACGCGTCCGCCGGTTACGCACGCGTCCTCGATCTCGCGGAGCTGGCCGAGGGCCTGCACCAGACGGGTCGCCCTGCTGAGGGGTACGAACTCCTGCGCCGCGTACTCCACGAGAGCCGGACCCTGGCAGATCCCGCCGAGCGCACCGAGGGCCTGCGACGGGTGGCCCAGGCATTCGGCCGCACCGGGAAACCAGACGGAGCGGCAGAGCTCGCTCAGGAGATCCTCGGACTGGCAGCCACTGCTGACAGCCCCTCCCGTCGGTGCTGGGACACGTACGCCGCCGCCGATGCGCTCCTCGCGGCGGGCGATATCGACGCGGTACTCGGGCTGGAGGGTGGCCTGCCGGAGGACGCGGTCGACGAGATCCTCACCGGTGTCGTGAAGAAGCTTGTAGACGCCGGTGATCTGGCCGCAGCGGAGCTGATCGTCGACAGGCAAGGAGACGAGCGCGCCCTCGGCCACCTTGCCACGGGCGCTGCAGCCACGGGGGGCGTCACCCATGCCGCCGCGCTGCTGGAGGAGATCAGCACCCCTGCCCTGCGCGAGGCGGCCACGCCGACCGTAGTCAAGGCGCTCTGCCGGGTGGGTGCCCGCACGGCGGCCCGCGCCCTGGCCGACGCCCTCGCCGTACCCGAGCACCGTGGCAAAGCCCTCGCAGCGATCGCCCAGTCGCTCGGCCCCTGCCCGCAGGGGCGCATCGTGCTGATCGAGGCGCTGTACTGGAGCCCGTGGGAGCAGGTGACCGAAGAGATCGCCGATGTGGTGCCGGGACACCTGCCCCTTCTGGCAGACCTCGCGCCGGGGAAAGCTAGAGTCCTTCAAAGATCATCGGGCAAGTCTGCCTACGGCGCTTCATACTCCGTGGGCATGCGGATTACCTGAATGGTCGCCGGGTCCCGCGGTACCGGAACGGCCTGGGTGCTGATGACCTGGGTGCCCGTGGCCTGAGCTGCGTTTGCCAGATCTCGCAGGACGTCGTCGACCACGGTGTTGCCGATGCCCTGCTGGTATGGGTTGTCCAGGAGCAGCAAGCCGGGGAAAGCGGCTTCTTCGTCGAGGTCAGATGCCAGGAAGAGAGTGGCGTAGCTGTAGGCCAAGAAGAAGAGCACCTTTGTCTCTGCCCCAAGGGCTTGATCCCAGGGGCGGGTGCCGACGTAAAAGGTGAGGTCACTGTCATTGATGGTGCTGGCGCCCTTGACCCAGCCACGTTCACGGTAGCGGTGAAGGAATTCGTTCATGCGCTCGGCGAACACGGCGCATCGTTCGACAGAGGCGAGCGAAGCCGCGGCAACGGCGGCTGGCTCTTGGCCGAGCGCGTCGACGGTCTGTTGTGCAGCAGCAACGGCCTGACTGGCTACCAAGCGGCGTTGGAGGATTTCTTCGATAGCGGGAAAGGCTGTCATTTTCTGTTCGAGCTGGGCGATCTGGCCGGCCAGGTTCTCGAGAGTGGCCATGAAAGGAGCCAGCTGCGCGGCGCGTTGTTCATTGATGCGGTGCGCGAGCCGCGTCGTCTGTTCGTCTTGAAGCTCCGTTCGGCGGGTGCGGGCCGTGTGCAGATCGACGGCGGTGCGGGCGGTGACGTCTTCGAGGTCGGCGAGCTCCGACTTGAGCGACCGGATCTCCACTTGTGCCCGACGGCGACGCTGGTCGTCGCTGACCGGTTGGAAGCACAGGTAGCAGGCGCTCTCGTCGTGTTCTCGGTGTGGGTCGACCCGTTGCTCGCACGCCGGGCAGAGCTGTACGGGGAGGGCGTCGAAGATCTCCACGGAGGCGATGAGGCGTTCCATGCGGGTTACCTCGGAGGTGACCGTCTGGGCGGAGTAGGCGTGTTCGCTGGCGAGTTGTTCGAGCGCGAGGACTTCGTCCACCGCGAGTTGCAGTCGCCTGGATACCCAGAGCAGTCTTCGAAAAGTAGAACCTGCTCTCTGTGCATCAACCGGGTCCGCGAGAGGTGCGTCGCGGGCGCAACATAGCCGACGATCGCCGGTTGGCCAAACCGGCGCTTCTGCAGACCATTGAATGACCAGGGGGCGCCGACGCGTCCCAATGTCTCGTGTGAGGAGTCATGTAGCTTGTCGAAGCTGGCAATACGCGAATCGTCCTTGCTCTCTGCGGACCATGTCCGCGCCCTCCTGAATTGGATCCAGGAGGAACTTTCGGGGGCCGTTTTCCCTTTCCTCGCCTCTATGGCGGGCACTGCGCTTTCGCCGGGCGAAGCAGCCTCGCTTCGGGTGCACGACGTAACCCTTCCGGACGGGGAGTTCGGGGGGGGGCATGCCGGCGAGGGTCGGAGGGTTCCTGTCTCCCCGGACATCGTGGGTGTGCTGAGGCGTTGGATCGACGAGGCGGATTTGGAAGCTGAAGATCTGCTGTTCCCGGCCGAGCGGGGTGGGCCGTTGGCGTCCTCCGAGTACAAGAAGGCGTGGCGGCACGCTCGCCAAGCGGTGTTGAGCCCGGACGAGCTGCAAACGGGCTTGGGGGAGCAGATCTCCAGCCTGCGTGACTTCTGTCTGGACCGCTGGCTCGAGGCGGGCGTTCCGGCATGGGGTGTCGCCGAGTGGGCCGGCGTGAGTGCGAGCTGGATTGCGCTGCGGTACCCGCACCGCTTCCGGCTGGAAGACGTCGGGATCGACTCGGACCACCTGGAAGAGATCCTGCGCCTTCCGGACATTCTCGAGCGGTAGTTTCCCGTCGTCCCGCGCTCCGACTCACGATCCGAGCGCGAGACCACCCGCCGAGTACAACGCGAAGGTCGGCGGTCCACACCTCACGCGGCCGTGTCACATCGCTCGGCCCCACAGCGATCTGTGTCCCACTGCCCTGACAGGGCCGGTTGACCTGCGCCGTGGACCGCCGACAGCCCGACTGAATCCATTCGCCTGCTTGGCCTTTCCCTCCTGTTTCCGAGGACCCGCGCATGCCTGCCCATCTGCTGTCCATTCCCGCTGTGGCCGCCGCCCTGGATGTTGACCGCCGCACCGTCTACCGCTTCATCGCCGCCGGAGACCTTCCCATCGTCGACCTGCGCACCGGGACGGACCGCTCCCGCGTCCGTGTCACTGCTGCCGGGCTGGAGGAGTTCATCGCCAGCAGGCTGGTTGGTTCACCGCGCTCCCGTCGGTGATCTCTCGCCTCCAGTCCGGCCCTCACCGCTTCCGAACAAAGGAGTAGTACCGCGTACCTGCGCAAATTGAAGTCCGGCAAGTGGCAGGCGACCGTTCGCAACCGGGCCGGAGACCGGTTCAGCGAGTCCTTCCCTCTCAAGGCTCAGGCGCGGGCCTGGGGTATCGAGCTGGAGACCCAGTTCGCCCGCGGAGGCATGCGCGACCCGCGAGTCGGCGAAACCGCGTTCCGCGAGTGGCACGACCGGTGGTGGAACGCCCGCATCGTCGAGCCCCACACCCTCCGGGGCGGCGCGTCCAGCATCAAAAACCACGTCATGCCCTACTGGGCGGACTGGGAAATGCGGGCCATCACCCGCATGGACGTCCAGAGCTGGATCCGCTCCTTGGTCGAGAAGGGCGCAGACCCTGCCGCGATCAAGCGGGCCTACAACCTGACGTCGTCCATCATGCGTGCGGCGGTCGATGACGATGTGATCGCGGTGAGCCCGTGCCGCAGCATCGATCTGCCGCCCATCGCGGTCAAACCGCCGCAGTGGTTCACGCCCGACCAGGCGCAGAGCATCCTCGACGGACTCGCCCCCGCCTGGCGGACGATGTGCCTGCTCGGCTTCTACACCGGACTGCGCTGGGGAGAGCTCTCCGGCCTGCACCGCCACCGCATCGACACGCGCCGCTCCCGCCTGTTCGTCGTGGAGGTCAACACCAAGAGCGGCATCAAGGAGTACCCCAAGAGCTCCAAGAGCCGCCGGGAAGTCCCGCTCCCGCCCCACGTCCTGGAAGCCCTCGAACGCCACATTCACCGCCTCGACCGCGACGCAGTGGTCTTCACGACCATCACCAAGGGCCGCTCCGGACGCCTCCTCACCGACAGCAACTGGCGCCGGCAGACCTGGTGGCCTGCTGTCGAGGCCGCCTACCACTTCGGCGACGACGGCGAGTTGCAGCTCGTCCCGCACTACCCGCCGCACTCCATGCGCCACACCTGCGCTTCGTGGCTGGTCCAAAGGGGGGTCTCGCTCTACGAGGTCCAGCACCTTCTCGGACACGAGAGCTTCCAGACCACCCAGCGCTACGCCCACCTCCAGCCGGACGCCCATAAGGCCGTGCTGGGAGCCTGGGAACGCATGGAAACCCCGCTCACCATCGTCGCATGAGCGTGCCTTCGCCCTGTCCTCCACGGACAGGGCGAAGTCGTTTCCCGGTCGGATAGGGCCGGGTCACGTTCGCGGTCGGTCGGCCGGTCGTCGGGAAGCGTCCAGTGGCCGTCGGCGTCGAACGGCCACGGGTAGGCGTAGGCATCGATCTTCGCCAGCTCACGCAGCACCTCACGCCCGGCCGGCGGATCCACAGGAGCGCGCAAGGGTTCCCGTAGCGGGTCGAGCTGCATCGCGTACGCATCAGCCCATTCCAGCCAGTCCGCCTCGTCCGGCGCAAATGGTGTGGCGTTGGCTCGGTGGTCATCGCGCTGGGACTCGCAGTCTCGCTCCCTGACCGGTCCGGTCAGGGAGCGGCTGTGATGGTCTGGTGCTGGCTGCCCAGACCATTTCCGCCGCAGGTGAGGATGTCACCGAGGGAGAGATACTGCGGCGGGTCGAGTTCTTCGCCCGCACAGCATGACGTCGAGTGTGTCGTATCCCGCGCGGACGTCGCCTGACCTGGCGTTACGTCGGACGGTGCCGGAATGGTGGGGGAGTTCCGATGTCGTCGCCACGGATGGCTGGCTGCCGTTTCGGCGCTCGTTCTGACGAGTCGGCACTGCAGGTCGGACGCTCCAGGACGAACGCTGGCTGGCCCGACGCTGTGCCGGCGCGGCTGCGGTTGCGGATACCGACAGAAGTGGCTGAGCGGACCGCAGGCCGGGTTTCCCAGCGGCAGTGAAGGACGCGAAGTTTCGCCCGCCGGTTGTCCGGCGGGCGCGGGGGTCAGGGACGCGCGGCGCCGGCAGCAGCTCCCCCCCCCGGTCGCTGCGGCCGGGCGACACGGGCGAGAGCACTCCGTCTCCGGCAGGATCGCCGGTGCGCAGGCCGATCATGCCGAAGCGGTGAGTGCCGCGGCGACGGCGGCTGTCGCGGCGCACACCAGGAACGCGGTGCTGAAGCCGCTGCCCTGGGCGTCCAGGGCCAGGCTGTTGGCCCCGGATCCCGAGGGCGCCCTGCGGCACGCTGTTCACGGCGATGGGGCCGCCTGCCGCGGGGATCTCCCGTGCTGTCGCGGTCTCGGCGGCCGACAGGACGGTGTCGGAGAGGTTCGGTGCGAACGCCGACCCCGCGCCGCTGAGGGCGACCGCGCCGACGACGACCGGACCGAGGGCGAACCCGAGGTCGCGCAGCATGTTGGTGGCGGCGCTGGTCATGCCTGCCAGGTGCGGGGGCACGCTGCCCAGTGCCACGGTCGTGACGGAGCTGATGATCAGGGCGAATCCGACGCCGATCAGCAGGGCGGGCGCTACGAACGCGCCGATCTGCGGGTCGGTGACGTCCAGCCGGGCGCACAGCAGGCAGCCGACCGCCATCAGCGCGAACCTCGAGGACAGTAGCCAGGACGGGGCGACTCGGTGCAGCAGCCGTGAGACGACGGGGATGAGTAGGAAGGCCGGTCCCTGCAGGAGCAGGAAGGGAAGTGCCACCCGAATCGGGTCCTGGTGCTGCACCGGACCCAACCACATGCTCGTCGCGAAGCAGGCGCCGACGAAGGCGAGCATGCCGATGACGGCGGCGGCGGACGACACGCTGAAGGCTCGATTGCGGAACAGTCGCAGGTCGAAGATGGGGGATTCCGCCCCCATCTCCACCACGACGAATGCCGCGAGGACCATCGCGCCAAAGGCGAACGAGAGAATGACGGACAGGGTTGTCCAGCCTGACTCGGGGCCTCGACGGCGCCGTACAACACCAGGATGAGGCCGAGCGCGAAGGTGACCTGACTGGCTACGTCGAACTTACGGCCCTCGGGCGCTTTCGACTCCGTCGCCAGCGCCACGGTGAGCACCATGCTGATCAAGGCGAGTCCGACGAGCACCCAGAAGGAGCCGCGCCACGTCCCGATCTTGGCGAACATGCCGCCGAGCAGGGGGGAAACGGCGGCGCCGGCGGACAGGAACCCGCTCCAGACGGCGACGGCGTGTGCCCGCTGCCGTACGTCGCGGGTGACCGCGGTGAGTGCGGTGAGCGAACCGGGAACATGGCTCCGGCGCCCTGGCTGTTCAGGGCGGCGCCGAGCCAGAGGACCTGGACGGTCGTGGCGAGCGTGGCGACGGTGCTGTCGACGGCAACTAGAGCGGTGCCCGCGAGGACGAGCCTTCGGCGTCCGAACAGGTCGCCCAGGGCACCGAAGGTGGACTTGAAGCACACCACCGCCATCATGAACGCGGCGGTGATCCTGGTGAGTTGCGAGCCGTGGGTGTGCAGGTCCTGCTGGAACAGTCCGTTCAGCGAGGTCGGCAGCGCGTTCGCGTCCTGGGCCACGAAGGCCGCGCCGCAGGTGGCAGCCAGCGTTCCCGCGTAGCTCGGCATCCGGGCAGCCCCCGCGGTTGGGCCGTGGGACGTGGCTGTCCCGTTGTTGAGCGTCATTGCTGTTTTTTCCCTGGCTGGGGAAGGCGGGGCGTCCCCGGCGGGGGACCGCTGAGAGAGCGTGGAAACGCTCGGCTCGGCGCACGCGGTGGGGGAGAGGGTACGTCGCGAGACCGGCGATGCCGGGAGAACGACACTTCGCTTTACGGCGCGTCAACGGTTTGCAGAACTCGGTGCAGAAAGAACGGCGGGAGAACGGCGAGATCAGAGCCCTTCCGTCAGGTCCGCCTCCAGCGCCCGGGCCGCGGCCTCCAGGGTTGCCACCAGCGGCTGGAGGCGGTGCGGGTCGTACCGCACGCTGGGGAGGGACACCGACAGACCGGCCAGCGCCGTGCCGTCCCCGTCGCGGACCGGCACCCCGACCGCGACCAGTCCGCGCTCGGACCGCGCCTGGTTCACCGCGAACCCGTTGTGGCGCAGCCGCGCCAGCTCGCCGCGCAGCTTGGCGAGGTCGGGGCGCTCGCCCGGCCGGTCCCGGTAGCGCTCGGCGGCGTACACCGCGTCCAGCTCCTCGTCGGAAAGGCCGGCGAGCAGCAGCAGTCCCGCCGTCGTGCGGTGCGCCGGGAACACCATGCCCTCGCGGGAGCCGACCCGCAGGGCCTGGCGGCACTCGACGCTCGCGATGAAGCGGGCCGTGTCCCCGGTGCGCACGATCAAGTTCGTGGTCTCGCCCAGCAGATCGGCGACCCACCGCAGATGCGGCAGGGCCGCCGCGCGCAGCCGGGAGACCAGGGACTGGGAGTGCGCGGCGAGCTCCAGGACGGGCCCCGCGCGGTAGATCCGGTCCTCGTCCTGCACGGCGAAATCCCGGTACACGAGCATCGCGAGCAGTCGGTGCGCGGTCGACCGGGCCACACCCAGCCGTGCGGCGATCTGGGAGACCGTGGCGCCACCCTCCATCTGCAGGATGGTCGCCGCCCGCAGCGCGTGGTCCACGCTGGCGATCGGATAGGGCGGCGGTGTCTTGAGCGGCTTGTCCATGCCGACACTCCTCGCATTGTTCTTCTCTCCAGAATTTATCTGTTCTCCAGAGAGACAAGTTGCAGGCTGAGGCCGTGACGCACTCCTCCATCGCACCAGACGACGCGACGGGTTCCCCGGTCCGGCTCCAGGCCGTCTCCGCAGAGGGGCAACCCGAGGTCACCCCGGCGCTCGAAGAGCTGTACCGGGGCTTCGAGCAGGAACTCCTCGTCCCGCTGTGGACCGAGATCGGCGACCTCATGCCGGCGCACCCGCGCTCGCGCGCCGTGCCGCACGTGTGGCGCTGGCAGACGCTCCGCGCGCTCGCCGCGCAGGCCGGCGACCTGGTCCCGGTCGGCCGCGGCGGCGAGCGCCGCGCCATCGCGCTGGCCAACCCCTCCCTCGGCGGCCGGCCCTTCGCCACGCCGACCCTGTGGGCCGCCATCCAGTACCTGATGCCCGGCGAGGACGCCCCCGAGCACCGCCACACCCAGCACGCCTTCCGCTTCGTCGTCGAGGGCTCGGGCGTGTGGACGGTCGTCGGCGGCGACCCGGTGCCGATGAACCGCGGCGACTTCCTCCCGCAGGCGGGCTGGAACTGGCACGCCCACCACAACGCCACCGCCGAGCCGATGGCCTGGATCGACGGCCTGGACATCCCCTTCCAGTACGTCACCGAGGCGCAGTTCTTCGAGTTCGGCCGGGACGAGATCAGCGACGCCGAGCGGACCACCCCCGAACGGTCCCGCTCCGAGCGCCTGTGGGGACACCCCGGCCTGCGCCCGCTGTCCGCCGTGCCCGCCGCGCCGGGCAGCCCGCTGCTGTCCTACAAGTGGGAGCACACCGACGGCGCCCTGCGCGACCAGCTACTGCTGGAGAAAGAGGGCTTCGGCGGCACCGTCGAGCCCGGTCACGCCGCGGTGCGGTACTCCAACCCGCACGACGGCTCCGACGTGCTGCCGACGATCCGCGCCGAGTTCCACCGCGTCGCCCGGGGCGCCGGGACCGCGCCGGTGCGCGAGACCGGTTCCTCGGTCTACCAGGTCTTCGACGGATCCGGCGTCGTCACCGTCGGCGACAGCGCCTGGACGGTCACCCGCGGTGACCTGTTCGTCGTCCCGTCCTGGGAGCCGTTCTCCGCGAAGTCCGAGGCCGGGGCGTCCGACTCCGACTCCGGCTCCCTCGACCTGTTCCGTTTCTCCGACGCGCCCGTCTTCGAGGCGCTCAAGCTCGACCGCACCCAGAAGGACGCCTGATCATGAAGCTCGCCACCCTCCGCACCGCCGACGGCACCCGGGCGGTCCGCCTCGACGGCGACATGCTCGTCGACCTCGGGTACGCCGACCTGGGCGAGCTGTTCGCCGAGGACGACTGGCAGGGCAAGGCCGCCGCCGCGTCCGGCACGGCCTACCCGGTCGAGGACGCCGACTTCGCGCCGGTCGTCCCAAACCCTTCCAAGGTCGTCTGCGTCGGCCACAACTACACCAACCACATCAAGGAGATGGGCCGGGAGCTGCCCAGCTACCCCACCCTGTTCCCGAAGTTCGCCGAGACCCTGCTCGGCGCGAACGACGACATCGCCAAGCCGGCCGAGACCGACACCCTCGACTGGGAGGTCGAACTGGCCGTCGTCATCGGCAAGCAGGTCCGGCGCGCCGACGAGCGGCAGGCCGCCGACGCCATCGCCGGCTTCACCGTCATGAACGACATCTCGCTGCGCGACTGGCAGTTCCGCACCATCGAGTGGACACAGGGCAAGATCTGGGAGGCCACCACCCCGGTCGGCCCCTACGTCGTCACCCCCGACGAGGTCGGCGGCGTACGCCCCGCGCTTGAGGTGAAGACGGCCGTCGACGGCGAGGTCATGCAGCAGGACGACACCGGCACGCTGCTGTTCGACCCGGTCTTCCTGGTGCGGTACACCTCCACCGTCATCACCCTGCGCCCGGGCGACATCATCGCCACCGGCACCCCGGCCGGCGTGGGCAACGCCCGCGCCCCCAAGGTCTTCCTGCTGCCCGGTCAGACCGTGGTCACCGAGATCGCCGGCCTGGGCGCCTGCACCAACAAGGTGGTCGAGGGATGACCGGCGGCCCGCGCACCCTCAACGACGCGCGCGCCTGGGCCCGTACCGGCACCGAGCTGCTGCTCGACGCCGTCGCGGGCCTGGACGAGGACGCGCTCTCCGCCCCCAGCGTGCTCCCGGACTGGACGCGCAAGCACCTGGTGGCGCACGTCGCCGCCAACGCCGATGCCTTGGGAAACCTGGTGCACTGGGCTGCCACCGGCGAGGAACGGCCGATGTACGCCTCCCCCGAGGAACGCGCCGCGGGCATCGCCAAGGGCCCCACTCTCTCCGCAGACGAGCTCCGCTCCTGGCTGGCGGCCTCCGCGCACAGGCTGGCGGCGGGACTGGACGGGCTCACCGACGAGCAGTGGGGGCGCGAGGTCGTCACCGCCCAGGGCCGCACCGTCCCCGCCACCGAGCTGCCGTGGATGCGCGCCCGCGAGGTGTGTGTCCACGCCGTCGACCTCGGCACCGGCGTCGTCACCTTCGCCGATCTCCCGAAGGGCTTCCTGACCGCGCTCGTCGCCGAGATCCGGGCGAAGCGCGGACTGGCCGAGCTGCCCGACGGCCCGCTGCCGGAGGCCGCCGCCTGGCTGGCCGGCCGCCCCCACTCGCTCGCCGACGCTCCCGAGCTCGGCCCGTGGCTGTAGAGGAGTGCCTCCCATGTCCCACCCTGATGTGATCGTCGTCGGCGGCGGCATCGGCGGCCTCGGCGCCGCCTTCTCGCTCACCCGCCAGGGTCTGGGTGTCCGCCTGCTGGAGAGCGCCCCCGCCTTCTGCGAGGTCGGCGCCGGCATCCAGCTCGCCCCCAACTGCACCCGCATCCTCGACGACTACGGCCTCCTGGAGGAGGCCAAGAGCCTCGGCATCGTCCCGGACGCGATGGTCATGCGCGACGCCGTCGACGGCGACGAGCTGACCCGGCTCGACCTGCGCCACCTGGAGCAGCGCTACGGCTACCCGTACTTGGTCATCCATCGCAGCGACCTGCACGGCCTGCTGCTGCGCGCGTGCGAACGCGCCGGTGTCGAGCTGATCAACGACGCGCAGGTGACCTCGTACGAGAACACCGGGGCCGGTGCCCGCGTGAGCCTCGCCTCCGGCGAGACCCACGAGGCCGGCGTCGTGATCGCGGCGGACGGCCTGCACTCCGTCGCCCGCAGGCTTGCTCGTCGACGACGAGCCCGTCTCCTCGGCGTACGTCGCCTACCGCGGCACCGTCCCCGCCGAGCAGCCGCGAGTGGCGTCGGTCGACCTCGGCGAGGTCGCTGTGTATGTCGGCCCCCGCTGCCACTTCGTCCACTACGGCCTGCGCGGTGGCGAACTGCTGAACCAGGTCGCCGTCTTCGAGTCGCCCAAGGCGCTCGCCGGCCGGGACGACTGGGGCTCCCCCGACGAACTCGACGCCGCCTTCGCCGACACCTGCGACTTCGTCAAGGACGGCCTCCCCTTCATGTGGCGGGACAAGTGGTGGCGGATGTACGACCGCAACCCGATCACGCAGTGGGTGCACGGCCGGATCGCGCTGCTCGGCGACTCCGCACACCCGCCGCTGCAATACATCGCACAGGGCGCGATCATGGCCGTCGAGGACGGCTGGGTGCTGGGCGAGCACGTCGCCCGCCACCGCGTCGCGGACGGCACGGTCGACTGGAGCGCCGCGCTCGCCGCTTACGAGGGTGTCCGCCCGGAGCACTGCCGACGCGTGCTCACCACCTCCCGCAAGTGGGGCGAGCTGTGGCACCTCGACGGTGTCGCCCGCGAGCAGCGCAACGCCCTGTTGCGCGCCCGCGACACCTACGACTACGCCTTCACCGACTGGCTGTACGGTCCGACCGCCCTGACGCCGGACGAGGAGCCGGAGATGTTCACGCCGGTCCCGCTGTCCTCGGCGCCGGTCGGCGAGGCGGCCCTCGCGGGGGGCGCGGCATGAGCGACGCCCATCTGTATGCGGCGGCCCGCACCCCATTCGGCCGGTTCGGCGGCGCACTCGCCGGGGTGCGCCCCGACGACCTCGCCGCGACCGCGCTGACCGGCCTGCTCGACAAGACCCCGGACCTGGACCCCGCCGCCGTCGGCGACGTGGTGTGGGGCAACGCCAACGGCGCCGGCGAGGACAACCGCAACGTCGGCCGGATGGCGGCGCTGCTGGCCGGACTGCCGGTGAGCGTGCCCGCCACCACCGTCAACCGGCTGTGCGGCTCCAGCCTCGACGCGGCGATCATCGCCTCCCGCACCCTGGAGTCGGGCGACGCCGACGTCGTCGTCGCGGGCGGCGTGGAATCCATGACCCGCGCCCCTTGGGTGCTGCCCAAACCGGACCGGGCCTTCCCCGCCCGCGACGTCACGGCCGTCTCCACCACCCTCGGCTGGCGGCTGGTCAACCCCGCGATGCCGAAGGAGTGGACGGTCTCGCTGGGCGAGTGCAACGAACTGCTCCAGGAGAAGTTCGGCATCTCCCGGGAACGCCAGGACGCGTTCGCGGCCCGCTCGCACCGCCTCGCGGCCGCCGCCTGGGACGAGGGCTTCTACGACGGCCTGGTCGTGCCGGTGGACGGACTCGCCCGTGACGAGGGCATGCGCCCGGACACCTCCCCGGAGAAGCTGGCGACCCTGAAGCCGTCGTTTCGCCCGGACGGCACGATCACCGCGGGCAACGCCTCCCCGCTGAGCGACGGCGCCTCGGCCCTCCTGCTCGGCACCTCCGCCGCGGCCGGCCGGATCGGCCGGGACCCCGTGGCCCGGATCGCCGGGCGCGGTGTGCACGCGGTCGAACCGCAGATGTTCGGCCACGCCCCCGTAGCGGCCGCTGAGCAGGCGCTGCGCCGGGCCGGCATCGCCTGGGGCGACGTCGGCGCCGTCGAGCTGAACGAGGCGTTCGCCGTGCAGTCGCTGGCTTGCGTGGACGCCTGGGACGTGGACCCGGGGATCGTCAACACCCGTGGTGGGGCCATCGCCCTCGGGCACCCGCTGGGCGCCTCCGGCGGCCGCCTCGTCGGCACCCTCGCCGAGGTGCTGCGGGAGCGGCGCGAGCGCTGGGGCGTCGCGGCCCTCTGCATCGGCGTGGGCCAGGCCCTCGCCGTCGTCCTGGAGAACGTGACAGGTGAGGTGAGCCAGGGATGACCACGACCATCGCCGCCGCCACCGACGAGGCCGTCGCCGGCGTCGAGGACGGCTCCACCGTCCTGGTCGGCGGATTCGGCCTGGCCGGGATGCCGTTCGACCTGATCGACGCCCTCATCCGGCAGGGAGCCGGGGACCTGACGATCGTCTCCAACAACGCCGGCAACGGCGACGTGGGCCTGGCCGCGCTGCTCAAGGCCGGCCGGGTGCGCAAGGTGATCTGCTCCTTCCCCCGGCAGAGCGACTCCTACGTCTTCGACGACCTGTACCGGGCCGGCCGGGTCGAGTTGGAGGTCGTGCCGCAGGGCACGCTCGCCGAGCGGATGCGGGCCGCCGGGGCCGGCATCGGCGCCTTCTACAGCCCCGTCGGCGTCGGCACGCCGCTGGCCGAAGGCAAGGAGACCCGGGAGATCGACGGACGCGTGCATGTCCTGGAGTTCCCCATCAAGGGCGACGTGGCGCTGATCTCCGCCCACCGCGCGGACACCATGGGGAACCTCGCGTACCGCAAGACCGCCCGGAACTTCGGGCCGGTGATGGCCACGGCCGCCACCACGGTGATCGCCCAGGTCACCGAGATCGTGCCGGCCGGGGGGATCGACCCGGAGACCGTGGTGACGCCCGGCATCTTCGTCGACCGGCTCGTACGGGCCGAGGCCCGTCGGCTCACCGTGGAAGGGGCCCGCTGATGACGTCCTCCGTGCTGGAGCAGGCCGACCGCGCCCCGCTCACCACCGATGAACTCGCCGCGCGCATCGCCCGCGACATCCCGGCCGGCTCCTACGTCAACCTCGGCATCGGGCAGCCGATCCGGATCGCCGAGCATCTGCCGGCCGACGCGGGCATCGTGCTGCACACCGAGAACGGCATGCTCGGCATGGGCCCGGCCGCGACCGACGCCGAGATCGACCCCGACCTCACCAACGCCGGCAAGGTGCCCGTCACCGAGCTGCCCGGGGCGGCGTACTTCCACCACGCCGACTCCTTCGCCATGATGCGCGGCGGGCACCTGGACGTGTGCGTCCTCGGCGCCTTCCAGGTCTCCCAGCATGGCGACCTGGCCAACTGGCACACCGGCGACCCCGACGCGATCCCCGCCGTCGGCGGCGCCATGGACCTCGCCGTGGGGGCCCGGCAGGTGCTGGTGATGATGAAGCTGTTCACCCGGGACGGCGCGGCCAAGCTGGTGCCCGCGTGCACGTACCCGCTCACCGGGCCCGGCTGCGTCCACCGCGTCTACACCGACCACGGCGTCTTCGCTGTCGGCCCGGAAGGCGTCCGGGTGCTGGAGACGTACGGCATCTCCGTGGCCGCACTGCGGGAGCGCCTGGACGTCGAGCCGGCCGACTGAGAGGGCGAGGGCTTTACACGACGTCGTCACCACGTGCTGTGCGTAAGCTGAGCGTTCGCCGTGCCGGGGCAGAGTTAGGATCTCCGGCATGGCGAACCTTCGTGAGGCCCAGAAGCAGATGACCCGACGTCTGCTGCTGGAGTCGGGACTGCGGCTCTTCAAGGCGAAGGGGTACGCCGCCACCACGGTGGACGACATCGCCACCGCCGCGGGCACCACACGCGTCACCTTCTACGCGTACTTCCCCTCCCGCAGCGAGCTGATGCGGGCGCTCATCGACGAGCAGCTCAACGAGGCGCTCCAGCGCGTCCGCTCGCCCGAGCACGGCTCCACCGCACAGGGCCTGGTGGCCACCGTCGCCGAAGGGACACCCGAGGCGATCATGGCGTGGCTGCGCCGGACCGCCGAGAGCTGGCCGGTGATCCGGCCGATCATCCGCATCGGCCGGGACGCCGCGGTGATCGACCCGGACCTGCCCGACCTGGTGGAGCGCTGGCTGGAGGAGGCCATCAGCGACATCGAGGACGGCCTCACCGCGGCCGGCCGGTTGGCACCCCACCAGCGGCACTTCCGGGGCGTGCTCGCCATGTCCCAGCTCGACTACGTGGCCCAGCACTGGGACGGCTCCGGCTGGAAGCTGACCCGCGACCAGATGCTGGAGGAGCTTGCCGACAGCTGGGTGCGCCTGTTGAACTGACCGGCGCTCAGAGTCCCCCCGCGACCTCCTGGAGCAGCGCCCGCAGCCACGCGACGAAGTGCTGGTCGGTCAGCCTCGGGTTCCACACCATGTCGATCCCGAGCCCGGGCAGCGGGAAGGGGAACTCCTCGATCCGCAGGTCGGACAGCCGCCGCATGGCGACGGCGACCTGGTGCCGCAGCAGCGCGACTCCGCCGGCTCGGGCCACCAGGAAGGGCACCAGCAGGAAGTCGGAGCTCAGCTGCCCGACACGGTAGGGGATGCCCTTGTCCTCCAGCACCGAGTAAGGGAAGACCCGTCGGTCGGTGTCGACCACGACGTGCGGCTGGGTCGTCAGCAGCTCCAGGGCGTCGGCCTGCGCGGGCGTGTCCGGCGCGGCCACCACCACGACCCGGTCGTCGTACAGCCGCTCCCGCGGATACCGCGAGAAGTGCCCCTCGGAGATCAGTACCACGTCGACGCCCTGATCGGTGAAGGTCGTCTCGGTCGGCACCGTGATCGTGCGCAGCCGCAGTGTGGCGTGCGGGGCGCGCTCCCGGACGAGCCGGGTCAGCCGGGGGCCGACGACGAACGCCGTGCTCGTCGTCGTGGCGACCGTGATGATCCGGCCGTCCGTCGCCGGGTCGAAGGCCGGGAAGTTCACGATGCGCGCCGTCTGCTGCAGGGCGCTGTGCAGCGGCCCCACCAGTTCCAGCGCGCGCGGCGTCAGCGTGACCCCGCTGCCCTGCCGGACGACCAGGTCGTCCCCAAGGAGGCGCCGCATCCGGGTCAGGGCGTGGCTCATCGCGGGCTGGGAGAGGCCGACGCGCTCCGCGGCCTTCGTCACCGACCGCTCCTCCAGGAGCGCGAGAAGGGGCACCAGGAGATTCAGGTCGACCGACGCCAGCCGGTCCAGGCCCGAGGCCGTGGTGCCCCGTTCCTCCGCGCTCATGGTGCGCAGCCTACGCGGCCGCCTGGGTCATCCGGCGCAGCCGGGGGATCGGTACGCGGTAGTCCAGGGCGACGACGTCGGCGGTGCCGTCGGCGTGCGGCCAGCGCATCAGAGCGGGCCCGTTGTCGGGCTCCCCGTCGACGTACTCCGGCTCGCCGTCCACGGGCAGGATGCCGACCGCCTTCAGGCTCAGCCCGAACTGTTCTGTCCAAAAGTACGGCTGGAACCGCAGCGGCGGCGTCGCGTCCCCGTGAACGAGGGCCCGCGCCGCGACCTTCGCCTGCTCGATCGCGCTGCTCCACAGGGGCACGCGGCGCCGCCCCCGCGGGGTGGGGAAGGCGGCGAGGTCCCCGACGGCCGCCACGTCGGGCCGCACGAGCCCGCGCGCGTCGACCTCGATGGCGCCCCGCGCGGTGAGCCCGGAGCCGGCGAGCCACTCCGTGTTGGGGATGTCGCCCGCGGCGGTGAGCACCACCTCGGCCTCCAGGACTCGTCCCTCGGCGAGCACGACCCTCGGTATCCCGCCGCCGTCCTCCAGCCGTGCCCCGGCGCTCTCCACCACCGTGAGCCCTCGCTCCCACGCGGCCCGCGCGAAGACGCCGGCCAGGTACGGGCCGAGCTGCTGCCGCAGGGGCGTGCCCTGCGAGACGAGGGTGACCTCGCAACCGGAGGCCAGGCAGCCGGAGGCGATCTCCATACCGAGCGGGCCGCCGCCCACCACAACGACCGACGGTCCGGCCGCCACCCGCCGGCGCAGGGCCAGCGCGTCGTCGAGCCCGCGAAGGGTGAGCTCGCCGGGCAGGGGCGACAGCCGCCGGGCCCGGGACCCGGTGGCCAGCACCAGCCGGTCGTACGGCAGGGTCGTGCCGTCGTCGAGGGAGACGAGTCGGCGGTCCAGGTCGAGGCCGGTCGCCCGCACGCCGAGCAGTTCGGTCGCCCCGTGGCCGGCCGGCGCAAGCTCGTGCGAGGTGAGGTCGTCGCCGTCGAGCAGCAGCGCCTTGGACAGGGCGGGGCGGCTGTACGCGGGGTGCCGTTCGTCGCCGACGATGGTCAGCTCGCCGTCGAACCCGGCCTCGCGCAGCGTGTCGGCCGCGGTGAGCCCAGCGATGCCGTTGCCCACCACGACCACGCTCCCGAGGGTGGCGGTGCTCATGTGATCCTCAGGGCCGCGACGGGACACACCCGCACGGCGGCGTGGGCGAGTGCGGTGTCGGCCGCGTCGAACTCCTCCCGGCCCAGCACGAGTTCACCCTCGTCGTCGAGGTGCATCAGCTGCGGGGCGGCCTCCTCGCACAGGCCGTGGCCCTCGCAGCGCGGACGGTCGAGAACGATCTTCATGCGGGGATCACCTCCAGGACGGGGAGCTGCTCGATGCTCCGGGTGGTGTTGCTGGGGACGCGGACCTCGGGTCCGGCGACGAGGCGTTCGGCCCGGCGGGACAGTGCCTCGATCACGGCGTGCGCCTCCAGCCGTGCGAGCCCCTGGCCCGCGCAGCCGTGCGGGCCGTAACCGAACGACAGGTGGTCGACGGGGTTGCGCTCGACGAGGAACGCGTCCGGGTTCTCGTCATGGCGAGGGTCGCGGTTGCCGGCGCCGAACAGGATCGCGATCTGCGCGCCCGCCGGGATCTCGGTCCCCTCGATCGTGACGTCCCGTGTGACGCGGCGGCCCCAGGCGTGGACGGGCGCCCAGAAGCGCAGCACCTCGTTGAAGGTCGCGGGGACCAGCGAGGGGTCCTCGCGGACGAGGGCGAGCTGGTCGGGGTGGCGGGCGAAGAGGGCGACGAGGTTGCCGATGGCGGCGATGGTCGTGTCGACGCCGGCGCCGAGGTACTGGTGGATGATGTGGCCGGCCGTGTCCGGCGGGATGGCGCCGCGGGCCTCGGCGTCGAAGATGCCGCGTCCCACGGAGCCCACGGCGAGGTCATCGGCGGTGACCTGGGAGCACCAGGCGTACAGCTCGCCGGCGACGGGGAAGTTCTCGGCGGTGCGCTGGTTCATGGGGCCGAGGACCTGCATTGCGGCCTGCCCCCAGTGCAGCATGTTGGCGCGCACCTCGCCGGTGAAGCCGATGAGGTCGGCGACGACCTCCAGCGGGAAGGCGCGGGCCAGGGCGTCGATGGCCTCGAAGGAGCCCGTCTCCACCAGTTCGGCGACCAGGGCGTCGGCCTTCGCCGTGATCGAGCCCTTCAGGCCGCGCAGCGCGCGGGGGGAGAGGTTCTCGGTGAGCGTGGCGCCCAAAGGGGTGTGCACGGGCGGGTCGGACGCCAGCGACGTGCCGGTCAGCGCCGCGTTGGCCATCGGATTGAACGCGATCGACGTCGAGGAGAACGACTCCCAGTCGGCGAGTGCGCGGCGGATGACGTCGTACCGCGTCAGCGCGTGGACGTCGTTGTGCGGCAGGTGCACGACCGGGCCGCGTTCCCGCAGCTCGGTGTAGACGGGGTACGGGTCGAGGACCACTTCGTCGGCGAAGAGGTCCACGTCGGAGGTGGGCGGGGTGCTCATGCCCCACAGTGAAATGTCCGGCCTCGCATCGAACAAATGAATGTTTGGCATGCCTCGACATGCACCGTGTGCATGTCGTATCCCCTTCCGGGGCTGCACAAGGGGATCCGCAATGCTCGCGCAACCCGTGGCGCATTGTGTTTTCGTGGTGTTCGTTTCATTGACGGCGTGTAAAGCGAATGGCTACCGTGACGGCAACCACAGGGTGCGTGGGCACCCCGCACCGGAGATGTGAGGCATGCGCATGAGCGTCGAGAGCAACACCGTCAACACCGTCCTGGGCCCAGTGCCGGCCGCGGAGCTGGGCGTCGTCTCGGTCCACGAGGCGCTGCTGTCGGTGGTGCCGGGCGCCGAGCACGCCTACGACATCACCTTCGACCGCGCCGGGATCTTCGAGACCCTCGCCGCCAAGCTGAACGACTTCAAGGCGCACGGCGGCGGCACGATCGTCGACAGCACCGGCATGTTCCACGGCCGCGACGTGCGGCTCTACGAGACGCTCGCCCGCGCGACGGGCGTGCACATCGTCGCCTCGACCGGCCAGGGACCCGAGGCCATGCTGGGCGGCTACTTCCTCACGCCGCAGACCAACCCGCCGACCCCGTGGCCGGCCGAGAAGTTCGCCGACCTCTTCACCAAGGAGGTCACCGAGGGCATGGTCGTCCCGCGCGTCGAGCGGCGCGGCGCCGCCGGCCTGGTCGCCACCGCCGCCACCCGCACCGGCATGACCGCGACCGACGAGAGCCTGTTCCGGGGTGCGGCCCGGACCGCGCTCGCCACCGGCGTCCCCGTCTCCATCCGCTACGGCAAGGACGCCCTTCACGATCTCGACGTGGTCCTGGACGAGAAGCTGCCCGCCGACCGGGTCGTCGTCGGCGGACTGGACCGCAAGGACGCCGTCGCCGCCGGCGCGCCCCTGGAGGTCGCCCGCCGCGGTGCGTACGTCGCGCTCGACCACGTCGGCACGCAGGACGAGGACCATGTGACGGACGCCGAACGCATCGCCCTGGTCCTAAAGCTGGACGAGGCCGGCCTGACCGGCCGGGTCCTGCTGTCGGCCGGCGCCACCGGAGTCGCCAAGGGCCACCCGGGCAACGACCTGCCGTACAGCCACGTCCTGAGCGACTTCGTCCCGCTCCTCAAGGACAAGGGCCTCGGCGAGGACGACGTACGGCGAATTGTCGTGAACAACCCGCGGGACCTGCTGTCGGTGCGCTGAGCGCCCCCGGCGGCTACGGCCACCAAGTCTCTTTCTCAAAGGTGAGTGTTGTGTCGAGAGTGAACACGGTCCTGGGTCCCGTCCCGGCCGAGGAACTGGGCATCGTCGCGGTCCACGAGCATATCGGGTACGGCATGCCCGGCTCCGAACTGGACACCAAGTGGTGGAAGACGCCCGAGCAGCGGTACGAGGAGACCATCCCCAAGCTGCGACGGTTCCACGGCCTGGGCGGCGGCACGTTCGTCGACGCCACCGGCATCTGCAACGGCCGTGACGTCGACTACTACAAGTCCCTGTCAGCGAAGACCGGCGTGCACATCGTCGCCTGCACCGGCTTCGTCGGCGGCGACACCGCCCTGCCGCACTTCGCGAACGCCGACGTCGACTACCTGATGCGGCAGTTCGTCCACGAGATCACCGTCGGCATCGGCGACACCGGCAGCCGCGCCGGCGTCATCAAGGTCGGCGTGAGCCGGGGCGGCCGGATGACCGACCTGGACAAGCGGATCTACCGGGCCGGCGCCCGCGCCGCCCTCGCCACGGGCGTCCCCATCCTCACGCACCTCGCGATCGACGCCGAGAACGCCATCGCGATCTTCGAGGAGGAGGGACTGCCCCTGCACCGCGTCCTGTTCGGGCACGTCGACGACGGTGTCAACGCCGACAAGACCCGCGACGTGTGGATCGCCGAGCAGGGCGGCCGCATCGGCTTCGACACCTTCGGCTACGAGACCGAGCTGCCCGACCCGCCGTTCTGGGCCCGCCCCCGCAAGGAACGCCTCGACCACTTCCTGCGCTTCATCGACGGCGGCCGCCGGACCCACCAGGTCCTCGCCTCCGCCGACGCCAACTGCTCCCCGCTCGGCTGGCCCGGCGTCAAGGGGCACACCGTCAACTACATCTTCGAAGACCTCATTCCGGACCTGCGCTCCGCCGGCCTCGACGACACGGCGATCAAGACGATCTTCGTCGACAACCCCGCCGCCTTCCTGACCCTCCAGAAGTAGAGAGAACCAACGATGCAGCTCTCGGACCTCAAGAACCTCAAGATCGCCGTCGTCGGAGCCGGGTACGGCGGTGCCGCCACCGCCAAGGCGCTCAGCCTCTTGGGCGCCCAGGTGGACGTCTACGAGCAGGCCAGTCGCATGCGCGAGGTCGGCGCCGGAATCGGTCTGCGCCCCTCCACCATGAACCGCTTCCGCGAGTGGGGCATCCTCGACGCGATCGCCGAAGTCACCTCGCCGAGCGACTACTTCGAGATCCTCACCGCCACCGGCGACCCCATCATGAAGGAGGCGTGGCCCGCCGACGGCGAGCAGGTCCACACCCACCTGATCCACCGCGGCGACTTCATCGACGCCCTCCTCGGCGTGCTCCCCGAGGGCATGGTGCACCTCGGCCACAAGCTGGAGACCGTCGAGGAAAAGGGTGAGGGCGCACTCCTCACCTTCGCGAACGGCACCACGGCCGAGGCGGACCTGGTCGTCGGCGCCGACGGCATCAAGTCGGTCGTCCGCCACCAGCTGTTCAGCCAGCAGCCCCCGGCGTTCTCCGGCGAGCACGCCTACCGCACGGTGATCTCCACCGACGCCGCCCAGGGCATGGTCGTCGACGACAACCTGCGCATGTACATCGGCCGCGGCACCAAGGTCTACCTGCTGCCGCTGCGCCACCGCGGCCAGGTGTCCTTCGACATCACCGCCCTGAACCCGGACGGCACCTGGGCGCCGCGGGTCACCAAGGAGGACCTGCTCAAGACGGTCGAGGGCTTCGACGAGCGCCTGGTGTCCATCACCCGCGACCTCGACATGGACACCGTGAACATCCGCGCGGTGTACGACATCGACCCCGTCGACACCTGGCACACGGACTCCGTCGTCCTCGTCGGCGACGCCGCCCACTCGATGCTCCACCACCAGGGCCAGGGCGCCAACTCGGCCATCGAGGACGGCGGCGCGCTCGCCGACGCCCTGAAGCAGGCCGACTCCCTGAAGGAGGCCCTCGCCCTCTACCAGGCCACCCGCAAGCCGGTGACCGACGAACTGCAGCGCATCTCGCGCCAGGGCTGGACCGAGGAAGAGATCGACAACGTCTTCCCCGGCCAGAAGCCCGCCACCGCAGGACAGGAGTGACCCCGTGACACTGCACACCGAGATCGCCAAGTTCCTCGCCACCCTCCCGGCCCCGCCCAAGGGTCCGCTGGACCCCGTCGCCATGCGCGCCGCCGACGAGGCCCACGTCGCCCCGCCCGAGGAGCGCCTGCCGCTGCACGCCGTCGAGGACAGGACGGCGACGACACCCGCCGGCCAGGTACCGGTCCGCGTCTACACCCCCGTCGAGGCCGAACGCCACGGCGTCCTCGTGTACTTCCACGGCGGAGCGTTCTTCCTCGGCAGCCTGAACACCCACGACCACGTCGCCCGCTCGCTGGCGAAGGAGACCGGCCTCAAGATCGTCTCCGTCGGCTACCGCCTGGCACCCGAGGCGGCCTTCCCGGCCGGCCTCGACGACTGCTACGCGGTCGTGCGCTGGGCCGCACAGCACGGCAACGGCCTGGACTGGGACGGCACGGCCCTGGCCGTCGCCGGCGACAGCTCCGGCGGCACCTTCGCCGCGGCCGTCGCCGCCCGGGCCCACGACGACGGCTTCGACCGGATCACCCACCAGATCCTGTACTACCCGTCGCTCGACCTGGACTTCGACGTCGACCGCTACCCGTCGCTGCGGGAGAACGCCGTGGGCTACGGCCTGGAGACCGCGGGCCTGAAGCCGTTCAACGCGTTCTACCTCGACAGCGGCGCCGACCCCGCCGACCCGCTCGTGTCGCCCGTCAAGCGCACCGACCTCACCGGCCTGCCGCCGGCCCTGGTCGTCACCGCCGAGCACGACCCGATGCGCGACGAGGGTGAACTCTACGGCGCCCGGCTGCGCGACGCCGGCGTCCCGGCGACGGTCAGCCGGTACGAGGGCGCGGGCCACGGCTTCGTCCAGCACTTCTCGTGGATCCCGGAATACCACCGGGCCTTCGAGGAGACCGCCGCCTTCCTCGGCCGGCGCTGAACCCGCAGGGAGGGAACACCATGACGCACGACCCGATCGCCGTCCACCCCCTGGTCTCGCCCTGGGGCCGGTTCGGGCTGTACAGCTTCTTCATCGACGCGCCCGAACCGGCGATCGTCGACACCGGGATCGCCTCCTCGCCCGCCGAGGGCATGGCCCCGGCGCTCGAGGCGATCGGACGCCGTGTCGAGGACGTGCGGTGGATCCTGCTGACGCACGGTCACATCGATCACGTCGGCGGTGCGCACGCCCTGTGGGAACTCACCGGACGCCGCGCCCGGGTCGTGATCCACGAGGCCGACGCACCGATGCTCCGCTCGCGCCGCGCGCACGTCGAGGAGTACCTCGTCGGACGGGGACGGTACCTGGCCGACCCCGACGGCGAGGCCAAGGTTACGGCCGCCGCGAACGCCGTCATCTCCGACGAGATGGAGCCCTCCCTGCTGGTGAAGGGCGGCGAGACGCTGTCCCTCGGCGGTGACATCACCGTGTCGGTGCACGCGATCCCCGGACACACCCCGGGCTCCGTCGCGTACGTCGTGGACGGGCAGCGCTCCGTCTTCACCGGCGACGCCGTCCAGGTCCACGGCGCTGCCAACGGTTTCCCCGGCTACACGGACCCGACGGCCTATCGGGCGAGTCTGGAGCACCTGCGGGACGAGGTCCGCCCGCGCCACCTCTACCTGGGGCATCCTTACCGCCGCGCCGACGGCATCCCGTACGGAGTCGAACTCGACGAGACGCAGGCTCAGGAGGCCATCACCCAGAGTCTGGACATCGAGGAGCGGGTCGCCACGGCCGCCTGCGGCTGCCTGGCCGCGGGCCTGCGGCAGACGGAATCCCCGTACTCGCCGTTCGCCCCCGCCGCCGAGGAACTCGGCTACACCGGCGATCCCGCGCTGGAGCCGTCGCCGTTCTTCACCTCGATGCACGGCTACCGCCTGCGCAACCAGAATTCTTGACCCAGGAGCAGCACCCCTCATGACCGACCCCCAGACGATCCGCGCGGGCGCGCAGAGCATCGCCGTCCGCAAGGACCTCCGTGTCCCGATGGGTGACGGCGTCACCCTCGCGGCGGACACCTACAGCGGCGTCGACGACATCCCCCGGCCCGCGCTCGTGGCCCTGAGCCCGTACGGCAAGGAGCTCCAGGCCCTCGCGCTGACCACCCCGCCGCAGCGCCGGCCCAGCCCCATGTGGGACGGCTGCATCGAGGCCGGCGACATCGCGCGCGTCGTCAAGGAGGGCTACGTCCACGTCATCGGCGACCTGCGGGGCTCCGGAGCGTCCGAGGGCGAGCACATCGGCAACTACAACGCCGGCGGCGTCTCGCCGGGCCAGGACGCCTACGACTTCATCGAGTGGGTCGCGGCTCAGCCCTGGTGCGACGGCAACGTCGGCATGATCGGCATCTCCTACTTCGGTTCGATGCAGGTGCTGGCCGCGGCCGAGCGCCCGCCGAGCCTGAAGGCCGTCTTCGTCAGCGGCGGCCACTACGACTTCTACGAGACCACGTACCACGGCGGCGTCATGTGGTTCATGCCGCGCGCCGCACGCGAGGGCCGCGGTGGCGACTCCGGCTGGGCCTTCACCGACGGGGTCAAGTCCCGCATGATGGAGACGTTTTCACCCGAGGAGATCAACAAGCGCGTCGCCGAACGCCTGAAAGACCCGGACGTGGCCGCCTGGCCTAACCTGGTTCACGTCCTCAACTACCCGAAGAACCACGAGGCGTGGTTCGACATCGTGATGAACGACCTCGACGGCGAGTGGTACGAGGAGCGCAACCCGATCACCCTCGCGCCGAACATCGACATCCCGGTCTGGCTCCAGATCGACCAGGGCCGCGGCTGGACGATGGACGGCACCATCGAGCTCTTCCACGCGCTCAAGGGCCCCAAGAAGCTCGACATCGGCCCCTACCCGCCCATGCAGTCGCGGCCCTTCATCGAAGAGCACGACAAGATGTTCCGCTGGTACGAGTACTGGCTCAAGGGCGTCGACAACGGGATCATGGACGAGCCGGCGGTGACCGTGCACGTCGAGGGCTCCCGGCAGTACGTCACCGGCGCCCAATGGCCGCCGAAGGACGTCGAGCACCGAACGCTCTACCTGCGCCCCCGGCACAAGCTGTCCTTCGAACCCGAGGCTATGGGCGCCGAGCACGCCGCGCCCGACGGCTTCTACCAGGCACCGCTGACCGTCACCGACAAGGTGGAGATCCTCACCTGGTCCACCGAGCCCTTCACCGAGCCCACCGAGATGATCGGCCAGGGCGCGGCACACCTGTTCGCCGAGATCGACCAGCCCGACACCAACTTCATCCTGCGCATGTGGGACGAGGCCCCCGGCGGCAAGCGGCAGCTCATCACGACCGCCTACCTCAAGGCGTCGCACCGCGAGCTGGACGAGGAGCGCACCACCGAGGGCGACCCGCACCACCCGCACACCCGAGCGGTGCCGGTCGAACCGGGGAAGATCGAGGAGTACGTGCTGCGGGTCTACCCGTTCGCGGCCACCTTCCTGCCGGGGCACCGGCTGGTCGTGGAGCTGTCCAACGACGAGCCGCTGGCCGACGAGCACAACGCGCTGCTGCCGCCGGACGCCTTCCACCTGCCTGTGGGCCGTCCCGTCACCCACAAGATCTACCGCGACGCCGCGCACCCCTCCCGGCTGATGCTGCCGTTCACGACCACGGCTCGGCAGTGAGCCTCCGATGTCAGGGCCGCTTCCTGACGCCCGTGCGGTCCACCTTGTAGTTCTCCAGGTCACGACCTACGTGCACCTGCCCGTTGTAACCGCTACCAGCCCATCGACGCCACTGCGCATGGTCCACCGGACTACCGTCCAGGTTGCCGATGTGGCTCAGGAGCAGAGTGCCGACGTTGCTGCGGGTCGCCACCGCGCCGACCTTCTGCACCTCGACGTGGGAGAGCAGGGTGTGGTCGCGCACCACCGGTGGGAGCGACATCCCGCGCACATTGACGGCTTCGTGCACCAGCAGGCGGGAACCGTCGGCGAGACGCTCGAGATTGTCGCTGTAGGTCGTGTCGCCGGAGAAAGTCACCGAACCGTGCTCGGTGTCGAACCGATAAGCGAAGGCGGGGAATGCCGGACCATGCGGCACGAGCACTGCTCTCACTCGAACTCGGTCGTCTTCCATCACGACCAACGGCTTCATGTCGGGAGCAGTGTCCAGTCAGCTGCGTGCCCGGCACTGGGGTCAAAGCACTCGCTGGCACCGTCTGTCGGCGGGCCGTCAGGCCCTGCTGGTTCTGGCCCATCTCCGCAGTAACGACACTTGTGCCCAGCTCGCTGCCGGGTTCGGCGTTGGTGCCGCGATGGCCTACCGCGAGTCCGAGAGGCCATCGAGCTCCTGTCGGGGCTCACGCCGGCCTTGAACCAAGTGGTGGACGTGGGCGGGCACAAGGCCCTGGTGATCCGGCGGCTTTTGTGCACCTCGCCCGCGTTGCCGGGTCGACGCACGACCTGACCGCCGCTCGCATCTACGGCATCGTTGACGCCCTGGCCGCCACCGCCTTCACCTGCTACGCGGACCGCGCCTACCCGAGGAGCGCGCCGTTCCCGAACTGGCTGATGCGGACAGGGGCAGCTTGAACTGCCTCGGGCATGTGGCCCGTGAAGGAGATGCTGCGGGACTGGTCCGTCGGCTACCGGCCGACCACGGAACTGGCCGAGGACATCGAGGCGTTGGTTCGAAAGGCCCGACCGGGCAGCCGTGGCTCTCGCCTGACGCAGTAGCCGGTACGAGCGGTAGAGGTCGCGAGAGACGGCACAGCGGAGCGGCGCTGCGCGAACGACCGGCGCGGCCCCTACCGAGGGGCCGCGCCGGCTGTCGTGGCGACGCCTTCCGTATGGCCGTCCGGGCATCAGGCCCGGGGGCGTCAGGCCGCTGCGAGATCGGCGCGGGCGTCGACGCGCTGGTGATGGAGGCGCATGACCTGCCGGGCGACCGGTTGGGCCAGCAGCGCCTCGATGAGGAACGCGATGGTGCAGTTCCGCGGCCACAAGTGTGCGAACTGCTCCAGGGGCTCGGTGGAGATCTGCCGCGCGCCGATCCACGTGCCGACCACCGTCATCACGAGGGAGATCAGCAGCACGCTGCACAGGGCGTGCAAGATCATGTGGGCGCGGAAGCTGTCGCCGGGGCGCACGAGTCGTGAGGTGAGCAGCTGGGCGGGCTTCATCGTCAGCAGGACGACGGCCACGACCGCGACCAGCAGGGCCGGCATCATCTGCAGCAGGCCGGTCCACATGGCCAGGGTGAAGCCGGAAGTCAGGCCGCCGATCACTACCGGGATGGTGTTCACCGAGATCACGGCGATGACCAGCATGAACGCTACGGATTCCTTCGGGTTGCGTGGCAGGTGGGTCTGAAAAGGGTTGTTGCTCACAGTGCAGTTCCTCGTCGCTCGATACGGAGACCGGCAATAAAAAACAGCGCCCGTCTCCCGAGTCAGATCGGGAGACGGGCGCTGTGTCGAAATGCTTGTACGCGCCGGACTTCGCAGCCAAGAGTACAGGCCCGCTGCTTCTGTCTCGAGTGAGGATGGCGCCGTGCGGCCGATGCCCATTCCTATGGCAAGGCTCGGCCTTGAGACTTGTGAAACTGCTTGGCGGCATGGCGTCACCGTTGGCGCCTGTGTGGCAGCGGTACGGCGAGTGTCCGCCTCGTCCGCCAAACCGAGTACTTGATCCAGCCCACCGTGGCAGGCGTGGTCGGCCAGCTTCTGATCATGGTCTGCCGCCGTTTGAGAGCGGCTTCGGCCCGCCCTCAGCTCATCTTCGCGCGCGCCCCGGCCCTCCGGGCTGCTCGTAGCGAAGGCGCGCGTCGCGCGCCCACACCGCGCCTTGCCGACGAGGCCCCGGGTTACCTGGTCGGCGCCCCTTCGCTGACTGTCTGCTCGGCGGTCGGTCTGTCCCGGATGGCGCGGCTGAGGTGGCCGAGGCGGGGACGAGAAGGAGAGCCGTCAGCCGAGGCGGCCGTGACGCTCACATGACGCTCCGGCCCCCGCCAGGGCGTTCCGACGCGCGAGAGAGAGGGTGTGACCTGCAGGTTTTCTGGTCGAGGGAATCCGGACATCTTTCCGATGACCCAGCACGTGGAGTGCGTGGCGATCCTGGAGCCGGTGGCGAAGGGGTCCTGACTTGGGGTTTTGTTGTTCGGATGGGGTGCCCGTCCTCTTTCCGATCCGTGTAGCGGTCCGAGCGGACGGATCGACCTCTGACACCCCCTGACCTGCTGTTTCGCGAGCGAAGCGGGTGCATCGGCGACACCTTCAAAGGCTCTTCCGGAGATTCTCGACGCTCGGATGATGCCGTGATGACGCCCGGGTGATACTCGAAGCGGATGTCTCTGCTGCGGCTCCGCAGCGGCGCGAGCGACCATCACGGCCCACGCTCCTTGGCGCTGGGAACGTGGCTCGACGCGCACTCTGATACCGGGCTGGTATCATCCTTGTATGGCTATGACACTCCGGCTCCCCGACAGCCTTGACGCGAAGCTCACCGAGCGGGCTCGTCGTGAGGGCCGCAGCAAGCAGGAGCTTGCCATCGAGGCCATCCGTGACGCTCAGAATCGGGCCGAGCTGCAGGTCGAGGACGTCTTGGCCGAGCTCGTGGACAGCGATGCGGAGATCCTGGACTACCTGAAGTGATCGACGTGCGCTACCTCCAGATCGACGAGATCCTGGCCATCGCGCGCACGGTCAACGGCACCGAGCACAGCGTGCGTGACATGGGCCTTTTGGTGTCGGCGATCGAGCGGCCCCGGACGAACGTGTTCGGGGCGGAGTTGTATCCCACGCTGCACGAGAAGGCTGCGGCACTTCTGCACTCCGTCGCCCGCAACAACGCGCTGATCGACGGCAACAAGCGCACCGCCTGGCTCGCCATGCGTGTCTTCCTGCGGTTCAACGGCGTCAGCGCCAGTACTGTCCCGCCACCCGTCTCCGTTGCCGGCCCGTTCGTCGAGGAAGTCGCGCAGGACAACATCGATCTACCGGCTATCGCCAAGCGCCTGTCGGCCTGGTTCCCCGTTTCCTGACGTTCGACGTCGTGGGTACGGAATGAGGTTTTGGGAGCCGTGCTGGCTTTTGGCAGTCCGCCGGGGGTCTGACCCGTTCGTTCAGCGGGTGGATTCGTATGCCTTCGCGAGATGGGGCAGCGGGTCCGCTCGGCGCGAGAATGGCATCCCACGCGCCTTCACGTTTGAGTGGCAGGAAAGGTCCACATTGGCTACGGCGGTCTCTTCCCAACCAACACCCGCCCCTGCTTTCCCGGTGGTCACGGAACGCGCTGTCCGTGCCCCTCGCGCGCCCCGTGCGCACTGAGCCGGTCCTCTCGCCTCCAACAAGCTGTGTCTGCGGCATCCACCGCCCACGTCCCCAGCTTGGAGGGGGGACAAGGTGCCGGAGGAATGGATACGGGCTCTCGTGGCGGACTTTGGATCCGAGCGCAGGGAGCGTCTGCGGGTTAGCGACACGGAGGCGTCCGTCAGCCTGCCGGTGGCGAAGCTGGTGGAAACACTCGGGGCGCGCTGGAAGCTGAGTCCTCGCCTTATCCTGAGTTCCCTTGCTCGGGGCCCGGTTGCGTCCGGACCACGCGGTGGAGACATCGGGGCGCATCACCGGCTTCCTGGAACTGAAGGCGCCAGGGCACGACGTCACGGACGGCTTTACGAAGCGGGACCGGGGGCAGTGGGAGCTGATGCGCGGACCGCGGTGGCCCGGTACCAGTCCGGTTCCTGCGGGCACAACTCGGGCGCGCAGGTGCGCCCGGACGAGGGCTCGTGCGGCGGTGACGCGGTCGGGGTTCTCGTCGGTGGCCTCGGCAGCGTCGAAGGCCGGGATGCCGCCCAGCCCGTGCTCCGCGTCGTCGAAGTTGTCCAACCTGGTCTTCGGTGCGGGAGACGCCGTGTTGGCGTCGCTTCCCCAGTCCTGCCGGTCGGAGAAGATTGGGTGGGTGCCAGTCCTTCGTGCCCACGACGACGAGGACCTTCGGGGTCATCCCCTCGAAGGCAGTCGTGGCGAGCGGTGCGTAGGGCTGGGCCGCCGGGCCGTTCAGATCCGCGCCCCGGCCGGGCGCGGCGATCATGTCGCGGGCGCCGAGGCGTGCGTCGACGGCTCACCCGCAGGTTCGGGGTTGACGGGCGTGCTCGCCGTAGCTCGGGTCGGTGATCGCCGGCGGGTTCACGAACTGGCCAACACGCGCGGGCTGTCGGCCGCCGAACCGCTCGGCGAAGAAGGAGAGCATCCCTTTGCCCTCCGATTGCCGAGCAGCCGTGGAGAACCGTGCGCCGCACGTCGGCGGCGAACGGTCCGTCGTAGGAGGCAGGGCCGTGCGGCTCCGTGGCCGATGCCACGGAGCCGCACGGTGGTTACCGTCAGAAGCCGACGCTCGGATCGTCCATGTCCTCTTCCCGGTCCACGCTGTACAGCGGGCGGTCCTCGATCCCCAGGGCGCGCATCAGCTCGTTGGTCGGAATCCTGTACCTACGTCCGATGCGGAGGACGGGGCAGGGGAACTCGTGCTCGCGGATCAGCCGGTACGCGGTCGTCGAGCCGATTCCGAGTGCTCGGGCCGCCGTGCGCAGGTCCACTGCGACGGGCAGGTCGAACATCTCCGTGAAACTGAGGCGGCCCTCTGCCGGGTCCTTCACCCTCGCCTCCCCGCAGGGCGGACCGGCCGGGAGTCCGCGCGGCGCCCGGGCCGTCGCCTCTTCCCGGGGCTGTGGCCCGTCGAACGGTCCTGCGACCCGTCGTCGGTGTCGATGAAGATTCCCTGTCGACGCAGATGCTCCGGGCGCACCCGGAAACGCAGCGGTGCGCACAGCCCGTCCGGGCCGTCCGGGCGGTCGACCCGTACGTCCAGGCTGTCCTCCGCCGGAGCGTCCGCCTCCTCGCCGGACGCAGTGAGAGCGTGCTCCTCGGTGATGTGTTCGATCTGGGTGGAGAGAAGCTCCCGCAGCCCCTCCCGGGCGAGATGCCACGCCCTGGCGCGCGCCGCGTGCAGCAGGGAGGAGTCGGTGAGACGGCTCGCGCCGTCCCGATCCGCCAGCTTCTCCAGGAGAGCCAGGACCATCTCGGCCTCCACGTCCGACCGGTCGGCCCGCAGGCGTGTGCAGATCCGGTGGACCGTTCCGGTCAGTCGGGGCAGGGCCAGCCAGATTGCCAGGAGTTTCCCGGTGCTGTGTGGAGCCACGTCGCTCTGCGCCATGCGGATGACCTCCTTCCAGACCGCGGCGGCGAACTGCGGGTCGGAGCCGGGGCCGTACAAGGCCTCGTGCGTCTCGGCGGCGGTCAGCGGGACCGGACCAGCCTCGTCGGCGTCCGTGGGGACGAACACGAAGACCCTGTCACTGGTCCGGGGATCGTCGAAGTGCCGCCTCACCGAGGCGAACACGCTGCTGTGGGGTGGATACATCAAGAAATGTCCTCTCTTCGGACTGAGGGAACCCCTGTCCGGAGGTGCGGGAGGTACCGAGATGCTGGACGAGGTGGGTCCTGTGGTGAGGACGTCTTGCCTCATATCCGCGTTAAGCGGGGACCCGTCCCACCAGCCTCACCTTGATCGTGACCATGCAGTAGTGGCCTTCTCGACCAGGTAACGCCGTCTTTGACCACGAGTGTGTGACAAGAGCGGCAGCAAGGTCGCGAGCCCGCCGGTGACGGAGTTCGCAGGGCGGGTGGGTGCCCGTACGGTACGGGCACCCACGGACTGTTGCGCTCAGGCGGTCTCGGAGGACGAGGTGTCCGGCGCCTCGGTGGGCGGGGTTGCCGGGGTGGTGTCCTCGGTCCGGGCGGCCGCCCGCCGGCGGAGGCTCGGCGGCCAGTCGGGGGACTGACGCAGACGGGCTGCCCGGCGGTTGCGCTGACGATTGTTCATCGGGTTCGCGGTTCCTCTCTGATGGGTCGATGGATGACTGAGCCGCCGTTTCGTGCTTCTGCGAGCGGCTGGTGCCATCGTGCCCGGGGGTGAAGCGGGGCCGCAGAGCGAAAACTGAGGGATAACTGAGTCCCCGGGGGGCGTGAAGAAGCAAGCGCGTGTGAAGCGGCACAGCGCGGCGCACAGATGAAGGAGCGCCGGCGAGGGGGCCGGATCACTGACTGCGGCGCGGTGAGGGGGAGGGCGATGGAGGGGTACGTGCTGGGCCCGGTGCGAGCCGAAGGGGAGGGCGGCAGAAGGGTGGTCGAAGGGTCGAAGGTGGCGGCCCTGTTCGCGCTCCTGGTGACCTCGCCAGACAGCCGATGTAAGAGGAAGGACGTCGCCGAAGTCCTCTGGGAGGGCGTCGAGGACGCCGGCGATCTGGTTAACCGCGTCGTCGCCGACCTGCGGAAGCGGCTGGGCCAGGAGTCCGTGCCCCATAGCGGCAAGTCGGGTTACTGCACGCTCCGCGTGCCGGTGGGAGACGTCGACCTGCTCCGTTTTCGCGAAAAGGTGAAGCAGGCTGAGGGACTGACCTGCAAAGCGCAGTTCGAACTGCTCGGCACGGCCTTGGAGGAGTGGGACGGCGAGGACGATCCGCTGCACGGACTGTCCGAGACCGGCTTCCACTTGCGTCGGGAGGAGCTACGAGCTGAGTTGATGGCCGCCGTGTACGCGCGGCTGGACGCAGCCTACAAGTCCAGGGAGGTCAAATGGTTGCGCGAGGAGACGGAGAAATGGTTCGAGCGTGCGCCGGAACTGCCCCAGATCTTCCGGTTCTACCTGCTCGCCCACGCAGACTTGCCGGAGTCCCGACGTGAGCGGCTCATCGAGAAGTGGGAGAAGCGCAACGGAAGAGCGGACGTCGATGTACAGGGCGCCATCGACCAGGTCCGGGGAGAGGGCCGCCGGCCGGGCGGGGCGCTCCTGCCCCCCGTTCCCGACCAGTTGCCCGGCGGCAGGCACAAGCCGATCGGGCAGGACGAGCTGATTGGCGACCTCTTCGAGGCCGTGTGCGAGGAACAGGACGCCGGCAGTCTGGCGCTGGTCCTGATCAGCGGCATGGCGGGCGTCGGGAAGACCACGGTGGCCGAGAACCTCGCCGGTCGGCTGCGGGAGCGGTTTCCCGACGGGGTGCTGCGCGGCGAACTGAACGGATTCGCCGGCGGAGACGTGCGGCCCGCCGAACCGGACGAGGTCCTGGACGGCTTTCTGGCCGCGCTGCCGCCCTACACCACGGTGACCGGAACGGAGAGCAAGAGCAACGCGCTGCGGTCGGCGCTGGCCCACCGGTCGGTGCTCATCGTCCTCGACGACGCGCTCAGCGCCCAGCAGGTGCTGCCGCTGCTTCCCGGAGACGGTACCTGCGCCGTAATCGTCACCAGCCGTAACGACCTCTTGCGGCTGCAGTCCGAGAGAAAGGTGCTGTTCCGCAAGATGGAGCCGCTGCGCGAGGCGGACGCATTGGAGGTACTCCAGAAGGAAGTGTCGGCTGAGGACCGGGCCAAGCACGCCGTGCCCTTCAGCAAGCTGGTCCACCTCTGCGGTCGGCTGCCGTTGGCCCTCGTGGTGGTGGCCCGGCTCTTGGACGTCGGTCCGCGTCCGCTGCACACACTCCCTGCCCTGGTGCGGGAGATGGAGAAGGAGCTGGAGCGGGCGAAGCTGGACACCCTGGACCTGCCCGAGCACGAACTGTCGGTCCGCGCCGCGCTCAACTGCTCCGTGCGCGTGCTGAATGAGGAAGCCCGGCTGCTGCTGTGGCAGCTCGCCGTCCACCCCGGGCCCAGCGCTTCCTGGGAGGCGGTGATGGATCTGGGACGGGCAGTGGACGAAGGGACGCGTACCGACCGGGCCCTGGTGGACCTCGTGGCGGCGAACCTCGTAGAACATCACGGCGACCGCTTCGGGCTGCACGACCTCGTGCGGGCCTTCGCCCTTCGGCACGTGCGGCCGGTGTCGGACGGAGAGAACGCGGAGATCGAGCGGGCGACCGTACGGCAGGTGTTGGAACACCAGCTGCACAGCGTCCGAGCCTGCGACCGGGTGCTCGACCGCGAACGCACCCTGCCCACCGGCGAGCCCGGAGCGGTCGGGGTCACCGACCCCGCGGACCTCGTGGAGGCGATGGCGTTCCTGGACGAGGAGTACGCCACCGTCCAGCGAGGCATTCACTTGGCGATCAATCGGCATATCGACCGGTACGTATGGCTGCTTCCGATGACCCTGGTCATCTACCAGTGGCGCCGTCGCCTGCTCGATGATGCGCGGCAGAACCTCCGGTACGCCGCCGAGGCGGCGGAAACCGTCGCCGGCCCGGTCGATCGCGCCATGGTCTACCGGTCGCTGGCAGGGACCCACTGGCGGCTCGGTGAGTACGACTTGGCGGTGGGCGCCCTGCGCAGGGCCGTCCGGCTCAGCGAGAAGGACCGCAGCGCGGAAGGCCGGCTGAGTCTGGCCCGTACGCTGCACCGGCTCGGACTCACCCTGCGCAAGCAGGGCGACCGGACGGGAGCGGAGGAAGCGCTCGGCCGCGCACTGGAGTTGTGCCGGGAGGTGTCCGACCGGGTCGGGGAGGCGGCTGTTCTGAACGTCCTCGGCGCGATCGACCTCGACCGGGGCGAGCACGAGCAGGCGCTCCGTCGGTGCGCCGACGCCCTGGGCGTGGTGGAGCGCACGACGGAGCGCAGCGGCCTGGCCGATGTGCTGTTCACCCTGGCCAAGGTGCACCTGGCCCGTTCCGAACGGGACGAGGCCATCACCCTGTACCGGCAGGCCTCCGACATCTACCGCGAACAGGAGAACTGGCCCAACGAGGAGAAGGTACGGATGCTCTTCGCTGATGTCCTGGTGTCCGCCGGCGACACCGACGCGGCGGTGCGGGAGCTGGAGAGAGTCATCGTGCTGCGTGAGCTGATGGACGGTGAGGAGGTGCGGGAGGTCCGAGAGCGGCTGGAAGGGCTGAGGTGACCCGCCCGGTCGGCGGCCGTCGGCTCACCGTCAAAGCCGGGGCGGATGCGTGCGGTAGTACTCGGTCGGGTCCGGGCGCAGGGGCTTCGATGGCCGTTGCGAGCCGAGCTGGGGTAGGTAGCAGCGGAGCCGATCGAACACTTCACGGACATCCGCGGGGCGCTCCGCCGCCTTCCACCGGACCATCCGCAGCGCCAGGGAGGCGAACTCCGGGGGTAGTTTGGCGAGCCGGTCGGCCGGCAGCACCGGGGTGCCCTCTTCCGCCCGCTCGTCCTGTCCGCCGTAGGGCAGGCGCATCACGGTCATCTCCAGCAGGATGCAGCCGAGTGCGAAGATGTCCGCTTGCCGCGTCAGACCTGACGGGCACGCGTCGGACTGCTCGGGGGAGGCCCAGCCGCGCGTGCCGCGTGCGTATTCCGTCTCCTGATCCGCCACGACCGCGTGGCCCATGTCAATGAGCCGGAGACGGCCGTCCGGCTGCACGATGACGTTCTCGGGCTTGAGATCGCAGTGCACCAGATTCCGGTCGTGGACTTCTGCCAGAATTTCGCACAGTTGGCCGATGACGGCCGCAACGGTCCCAGGATCCTTAATGGGCAGGGCCGCCGACAGGACCTTCTGCAGTTGGTGCCCTTCGACAAATTCCATGACCAGGCAACGGCGTCGCCGGTGTGCCCCCGTGGCGATGACTTCGGGAATCGCCTGGATTCCCGTCAGCATCATCATGCGTGACCCCTCTTCGAGGAGTTCATCGCCGGCCCAGTGGAAGTCGCTCTCGGGTCCGAGGTCCCGGGCCTTCTGCAGCTTCAACGCCACTTTCTGCCCGCTGCTGCGGTCACGCCCGAGGAAAAGGTCGCCTTGGCCGCCGTCGCCGACCATGTCCAGCACTTCGTAGCGCCTCTCCACATCGCCGACCTCCTCGATCTCCCTCACGGCCATCCACCTTTCCTCCGTACGGAAATGGAGCACGAAATGTCACAGCCATGGCTGCCCCCCGACGGGGTGACCCGCACGTCCGACGTCATCGCGGTATCCGCCGGAATGTTCAAGGGGGGAGACTTCCGATGCCCCGCCGCTGACGCTCTCAAGACCCGCGGTTACCACACCACCGACCGAGTACCGCGGCGCCGTGAGCGGTTGGAGCACTTCGCTCTGGGCCCCTTCATGGCTGCCTGCGACATCCGTTCAGGGCCTGCCGGCCACCCGCCCCGGACACGTACCGGGCCCCTGCACGACGGTCTGCGGACCTGGTCGGAGCACGGCGTGACGTTATACGAGGCGGCCTTCCCCCTCGACCCGGAACGCCCCCTGCATGAGGTGCCCGAGCCGTGGACGTACCGCTACCGGCCGTCCGGTCCCGACCCGCGCGACGCCCAGGAGTACCGCCTCACCGTGTGGGGCCGCTGCCTGGCCTCCCCCGACGGTGCCTACCGCGAGCTTCGTCTGCCCGTGCACCGCCTGCGGGACCTGCCGCCCGACGGGTTCACCGCGGCCGTCGCCCTGGTGCTGGCCGAGGGCGCCCCCGGACCACCGCCGGAGCACGTACGGATCGTGGAGTTCGCGCTCTTCGACGGCCGTACGCGAGAACTCTTCGCTGGAAGCCGGGAAGAGGCGCGCGCCCGGTACCGCGAACACGGCCCCGCTGCCCTGGCCGACGTACTGGACGGACGGGAATACCGCCCGGGGTCCGCCTGTGGCGGATGCCCCTACCTGTCGGTGTGCCCGGCCCTGCGCACAGCGCCCGGACTGCTGGGCATCGAGGCGCACGACCGACCCCGCCGCACCTGGTCGGTCACCAACGGGCGGGCCTACCGAGCCTGCCCGGCGCGTGACCATATGCGCCGGCTGCACTTGCCCACGGCGGATTCCGTCGAACGCGAGGTGACAGCCGAGCGCGGCCGGGCGCTGCACGCCTACCTCGCCGAACGGCACGCCCACGGATCGCCTCGGCCCTGCACGGTCGAGGTCCCCGAGGAGTGGGTACCGGAGGGATTCGACCTGCCCGCACACGAACGCGCACTCGGCGCCCTGCTGTTGCGGCGGCACGCCGCGGTCTGTCCGCTGCGGTACGTCGAGGACGGTACGGATGTGCGGACCGAGCCCCGGGTGGTGCGGCACGACACAGCCGCCGACGTGGTGGTCCTGGCCGCGCCCGATCTGCTCTACCGGGATGCCGGGTCATGGGTGTGGCGCGAGACCAAGACCTCCGTCACCGATCGGTGGTCCGACCGCCCCCTGCTGGAGCGTTATCCGCAGTTGGCCCTGGCCGTCGTGCTGATCGCCCGCGGTGACCTGGGCGGTGATCCGTTCCGCGCGCGGGTCGAGCTGGAGGTGCTGCGCCCCGGCGGCGCAGACCTGGAGATCATCGATCCTTTCGCCCCGGCCAATCGGGTCACCGCCGAGAAGGTACTGCGGGCGATGGTGGCCGACTGGCACGGGGACGACCAGTACGCGGCCCGGCCCGGACGCGCCTGCGAGCGGTGCGAAGTGGCCCGCTGGTGCACGGCGTCGTCCGTCAGCGAGGCCGCGGCATGAGGGCGGGGTCGGCCGGCCGGGCCGATCGGCCGGACGCCGGCGAGGCGCCCGAGGGCGTGGGCAGCGACCTCTTCGGCGAACTCTCCCGCGTGGTGGCGGCTCTCTCCGAGGTCCAAGGGCTCCGCTCCTTCACCCTGCCCTATCCCGGCCTCGCCCAGCGGGCGCTGGATCACACGGTGATGCGCTGCCTCGATGCGGGGGAGGCGCCGCCGAGGAGTCTTCCGGAACTGTGGGAGTGGTGCCGGACCAGGCCGTCCGACGACCCACTCTTCGCGGTCCCCTCCGCCCTGGTCTCGCCGGGCACCACGCTGGTGCACCGGGTCGGCCGGATGCCGACCCGGTCGTGTCTCGAGGTGGCCTCGCACGGACCGGACGGAGGCGTGGCGGGACACGCCCGCGCGCTCCTCGGGGACCTGCACGCGCGGAGTGGAACGGAGGAGCGCTACCGGCAGTGCAGGGCGTTCCTGGCGCGTCACCCGGTCGTCCACCAGCAGGACCGCTTCGCGCCGGGTTGGAACAGGGCGGTCTGGAGCCGGGTCAAGAACCTCTACGGTCCGTTGCCCGAGTGCCTGCTCGTCGACGGAGACTTCCTGTACTGCCCCTCGTGCACGCTCCCCGCGCTGCCCCGGGACAGTGCCGTGCCCTTACCCGGACCGTCCGGCACCGGCGCGGAAGTCTGGTGCGAGGGGGAGGACTGCCCGCGCGACGCCCCTCCGCGGCTCATCCGCGAGCCGGACCAGGCGTGGATCCTGCAGCGCTCGCTGCGGTGGTACCTCGTACTGCCGCACCGCACCGACGAAGCCGCCCGGGAGGCACTGGAGCGCGCCGGAGTCGCGTGCGAGACCCTGCCCGGTCTTCTGCCCGCCTACCGGCTCAGGGACACCGGCCCCCGCATCGTGGACATTCAGGTGTACGACCGCCTGCAGCCGGCGCTCCTCGCAGCCCATCTCACCGACAACACGCCCCTCGCGGACCGCACCCTCGTCGTGGTCCCCGACGCGCTCGCCGGACGGGACGGCTACCGGCAGGCCTTCACCGACGCCCTTCCCGCGCTCCTGCGGGACCGGCTGGTGCTCACCACCCCCATGGACCTCGTGCCCGACCTGGGACAGGCCCGGCGAGAGGAGAAGGACGATGCGTAGCATCACCCCGCCCTTGACCGACGTGTTCAACGCGCTCAAAGCATTTCTGGGGTCCCCCGTGCCCCAGCCCGCGCTGGAAGCCCTCTGCCAGGTCGAACTCGGCCTGTACCTCCAGCAGAAGATGATGCCGGGCAGCCCCGCGGGCAGCGCCTGGGTGCTGTTCAGCGGGTACGGGTTCGCCGAGGCGCACCGGGCACCGCTGCCATCCGATGCGGCGAAGACCCTGCGTATCGCCAGGTACTCGCTGTGGACGCTCCGCCGGAGCCGTACCTGGCTCGAGGCGCTGGACACCTACCAGAGGTTCGACCCCAGGGTGCGCGCCTACGACGTACCGGACGCCGAGACACCCGCTGCCCGCCGCGACCTCTCCGTCGCCGGCGACCGCTTCTCCGTCTACGAACGACTGCTGCGTGCCGCACCGCCGCTGGCGGGCAGGCGCGTGCAGGTCGCGGGTCAGGGCCCACACGCCTTCCCCGTTAGTCGCACCATGGCCGTCGTCGACCTGCCGCCGGTCCCCCGCACCCCCCTCGTCGCCCACGACATGGACCTGGAACCGGCCGGCGGCGGCGAGCCCCTGATCTTCACCAGGGAGAACCTGGAGCGCACGGCGGCGGAGATGGACGCCCAGCACGCTCGCTCCGGCAAGGGCCGGGCACCACGGTGGCTGGAGCGGTTACGGTCGTTCGACCTGTCTACCAAGGAGAACGGAACCTTCCACAAGGCGAGGAAAGACGAGGACTTCGCCTTCACGGTCGACGGCATCCAGCACCTGCTCGGCATCGTCGGCGCCGGCAAGAGCACACTGCGCGACATCATCGCCGTCCATCTCGCCAAGCTGGGCAAGCGCACCACCATCGTCGTCACTGATGTCGCGGAGGTGCTGAAGCTCGTCCGGCTCTACGACCTCTACACCGACGGCGCCGCCGCACCCGTGCTCGGCTCCTCCGGCCGTGAGCGGCACGCCCAGCGGCTGCACCGCCGGCTGGCGGGCCGGGGCGAGCACCGACTGCTCGCCCACGACGACCCTGCCTTCGCCTACCTCGGCACGTCCTGCCTGCTCAACGTCAGACGGCAGGGCGCCACGTCGACGACCGAACCACTCGCCTACGGCGAGGCACCCTGCTCCCAGCTCCGGCCCCCCTCGGCCCTGCGGCGTGACCCGAGCGACGGACGACACTCCGCGTGGCAGAAGAGGGTGACGAGCTGCCCGTACTGGTCCGCCTGCCCCCGTCACCACGGAGCTCGCACCCTGGTCGGCGCCCTGATCTGGGTGGCCACGCCGGCCGGGCTGATCGACGCCTCGCCGCCCCGCCCTCAGAACGGCGAGCGCATCCGCTTTCTCGAAGTCGCCTGCCGCCGTAGTGACCTCGTGATCATCGACGAGGCCGACCGTGTCCAGATGCAGCTCGACCGGACTTTCGCACCCGCCGTGCTCCTCGCCAGCGATGAGGACAAGGGCCTCATCGACCAGCTGAGCCGGCACAAGATTCGGGAACTCGCGGCCGGCGGACGCACCCAGCTCTCCGAACGGGACGTCGAGACCTTCGCCGCCGCCCTCAACACCGCAGGCGCGGCCACCGACCGGCTGTACGCGATGCTCGTCGCCGGGTATGAGCTGCGCAAGTGGGTGCGGACGGGCTACTTCAGCGCCTGGACGCTCCAGCTGGGGCTCCTCGACGAGCGCTACGAACTCCCCGACGACAGCGGTCCGGACCACCCTCACCACGCCCCCCGCGAGACTCTCGGGAAACTGCTCGACGCGTTCCGGGACAACCCCTTCGGTGACCGTCACCGTAGGACGGAGGAGGACTTCAGCCGGCTGACCGCCGTCCTCAACGAACTGCTCCACACCGGCAACCCGGAGAACACCCGGCGCCGCCTCACCGAGGTCATGGACGAGGTCTTCGCCATCGACCCGAAGTACATGGCTGCCCGGCAGCGGAAGTACCAAGAGGCGTACGACGAGTGGCGGCGCGAGGAGGAGGAACAGGAGAAGAAGCGCGGACGCCGCAGGAAGCCCAAGCCTCCGCCCCAGACTCCCGAGGAATGGCGGAAGCAACTCGCGGAGCGCTTCGAGTTCACACTGTTGCTCAGCGCCCTGGAACCACGGCTCGCCATGATCAACGCCATGTGGCCCCGCGTCGAGGCCGCCCTCAGCCTGGGTTTCAACACGATGTACCGCCGGCCGCTCGACTACGGCCCGATGGTGCCCGAGGCCCCGATGGGCAATGTGCTCGGCTTCCAGTTCCGGGTCCCGGGTGAGGACAAGGGCGGAGTCCGCAGTGGCGAACTGACCTTCTTCCGGTGCAGCGGCGTCGGACGTGAGCTGCTGCGCGCCATCCCCGATCTCACCTCCGTCGACGGCAGACCCGGTGCCCACTTGCTGCTCATGTCGGGCAGCAGCTGGGCTGGCGCGTCCAATCGCTACCACGTCTGCGTGCCGGTCGGTGTGGTCATCGAACCGCCGGCCGAGGTGACCGAACGCATCGCCAACGAGAGTTCCATGCGCTTCGAGTTCATCGACGACGGCGACGAGAAACTGCGCATGTCGGGAACCCATCCGGACGACCGCCCGGAGAAGTTGCGCCGCATCGCGTGCCATCTAGGTGAGGGCGGAGACGAGTACGAGGTCACTGAAGGTGGTCCGCTCCAGCAGGAGTTGCTCTCTCTTCCTCCAGGGCGCGACCAGATTCTTCTGTTGGTCGGCAGCTATGCCGAGGCACGTGTGGTGGCCGACACACTGCACAACCTCAACGTCCGCTGGCGCAACAAGGTGCTGTGCCTGGTGTCGGACGACGAGAAGATCACCGCGGAGGACGAGGCGCCGTCCGCCTACCACGCCCGATCACTGCGCCGGGGCGACGTCGAGCACCTGAAGGACCTCAAGGCGGACATCCTGGTGGCGCCCCTGCTCGCGCTGGAACGCGGCCACAACATCCTCAACAAGGACGACGAGGCGGCCATCGGCACGGTCTACTTCCTGGCACGGCCCCATCCGCACCCAGAGGACCTCCACTTGGCCGTCAACGCCGTCAACGACTGGGTCGTCCGCGCCGTCACCGGCGGTGACTTCGCCACCCTGGTACAGGGAAAACCCACCGTCGAGGAAGGAGCGGAGGAGTTCCGCCGCGTCGCCCGTTCGTACTGGTACCAGGTACTCGCCCGTTCGATGGCGTGGAGCCGTCTCGACGACGATGTACGGGAACAGGTCACCTGGGACATGCTGGTCCTGTTGTGGCAGGTGATCGGGCGACTGGTACGCGGTGGCGTACCAGCCCGGGTGGTCTTCGTCGACGCCGCCTTCGCCCCCAACCGCGGCGCCGTACCGGCGCGGCCCGACACCCCCGAATCCAGTCTGCTGCACAGCGCCCTCGCCGTCCTGGACCCGTATTTCGACGGCGGCACGACGACCGGGGAGGAGCAGTTCATCGTCCGCGCCCTGTACGCGCCACTGCGCAGCATGCTCACCCGCCTGCTCGCCGCCGTACCCGCCCACCCGTAAGCGCCGAACCCCTGTCCCAGGAGGTAATTCCGTGTACCACCACATTCGCGTCGCGGCCTACGAACCCGACCCGCTCCACGGACCCTGGCGGGAGGAGATGAAAGTGCTGCGGCTCGGCGAGGACCTGCACGCCGAGCTCACCGGGATGCATGCCGAGGCGGACAAGAACTCCGTCCACCCCCACCGGCTCCCCGTGCGCAGGCTCAACTCCCTGCTCCAGGCGATGGCGCCAGGCGTCATCGCGACCGGCCGCAACGCCGGGACGGATGGCCGTCTGCCGTGGCTCTACGCGCGGGAAGCCGTCCCGCCGGACGTGCTGGCCCCGGTGGTAGGAGCTTGGGCGGCGGGCATGCACCGGGAGGACGACGACTCGGAGGGCGCCGATCTCGAGGAGAGGCTCCGCTCCGGTGACCCGGCCGAGACGGTACGTCTGCCCCACTGGGAGACGGAACCGGTCGACCTCGCCGAGAGCGTGCTCTCGGCGGGCGGAACCGCCGAACCCGCCGCGCGGCTCTACAGCCTGCTGCCCGAGTGGATCGCCTTCCGGCTGGCCGCCCGGACGTTCCGCACGGGCGGCACCACACTCCACTTCCGCGTCGAGAGCTCGGGTGACGGCGCGCGACTTGTCTCCTGGCCGCCTCAGCGATATGAGCGCCGACGGCAGATCTGGTACTACTCGGCCTGCCTCACCATCACCGTCCATACCGTGCCGTTCGCCCCGCGGTTCCGCGTCCATGTGTCCACCCAGGTACGCCGGTGGGCCACCCGATTCGACGTACGCCCCCACCAGCTCGGCGGTACGACCGTCCTGCTCGACGCTCCACTGCCGTGGCCGGAAGGGCCGGACCGGGGCCACCGGCTGATGGTGAACACGCTGGGCTACGACCGGCGGTCGAAGAAACTTGCCTGGCGCCGGCACAGCCCCGCACCGCTCGTGCCCGAGCTGGACATCGTGCGAAACTATCCTCGGCCCGAAGTGCTCTTCTCCGACCCCGAACGCTGGATCAACGGTTCCGGGGACGTGGCCGCCGGCATCGTCTACCACCCGTCGATCGGCCCGCACGAGGTCGGACCCGGGCTGATGCCACGGGAGCGGGCGGATCTGGACGCCTGGGTCGAGGAAGGGCTGCGCCCCCTGCTGACCCGGGTCCCCGACCTCACGCGCGTCTCCCGGAGCAACACACCCTCCCTGCTGCCCCGTACCGGCGCCGGACGCGTCCAGGGCGTCCGCAACGCCCAGCTGGCTCTGCAACGGCGGGCGGCGCTGACACGCGCACTGAACGGCCGCCCCCTGGAGATCGACGTCTTCTGGCAGTCCGCGGAAACCTGTGCGGCGCTGCTCGCCGAGCTGCCCAAGCTCGTTGGTCTTCCCGCCGGGCAGCAAGTGCCGTCGGCCGACGGGGAGACCTGGCAGTGGCAGTGCGAGGGGGTCGACATCCGCGTCCGGGTCCGGCCCGCGGGACCCTTGGCCGACGCCCTGCCGACCACCCGAGCCCGCGGGCGCCTCAGGGCCGTCCGGCTGGCCGAGGCCATCGAAGGGCGCTGCGGGCTCGTGGCGGACCGGGCGGACCCGCTCCTCGGCGGGGCCGGAGTCGTGATCACGGAGATCGCCGGCAAGGAGCGCTTCGCCGCCGTCCCGGACTCCGACCCCAAGCACGCGCTGCGCATCGCCTGGGCACGGCAGGGACGGCTGACTCAGTTCGTGAACTCGCCCGACGACACCGACAGCGCTCTGGAACACCGGGCCAGGTGGACCTGGCTGGACGCCTTCCGGCAGCTGGGCGCGATCAGCCAGCCCGCCCATCGGGTGGGAGCCGGCATTCCGGGCGACCTTCAGTACGCGGCGCTCTGGCTCGTACGCCACACCAGGAAGGGGCCCACGCGATGCCCCGTCCACCGGCTGGTGGCGGTGCGGGTGCGCCCCGGGGACGGACCGGGCGTCATCGAGGGGTGGGACGCAGAACGAGCCGAATGGGTGCCGTATCCGAAGCTGTTGCTGCTGCTCTCCCAGGCACGGGAACCGGCGGCGAGCGGCGGAAAGGCGACCGGCACGGGGAAGCTCGTCGATGACTCGGCAGCCCCGGGAGGATCCCGGCCCGCTGCCCGCCCGGGCGTGGAGCAGGACAGGCAGCGGGAGACCGAGCGGCAGATCCGGGCACTGCTCTTCCAGCTCCGCGACCGCCCGACGCTGCTGCTGGCGGACGCCGGCAATCTGCGCCAGTGCTGGCCTGGCTTGCGCAACGGTGCACTGGACCGCGACAAGCTCGGCTTCGGGGCCGAACCCGCCCAGCGGCACACGCTCTACGGCCACGATCTGCGGGTGCTGCTCGTACGGGACGCCAACGCGCGGGGTGAAGTGGCGGAGTGGTACGCCCACGACACCGAGGACGGGGTCGGCTTCGCCGAGGGTGTGTGGGGGACGGCGGATACGGAGGGCCGTGTCTTCGCGAGTACGGCCTCGAAGCCGCACACGGTGGCGAAACTGCCGAAGGGGCTCATGAAGCTGGTGCCCACGGCACAGGGCCGGACAGCGCCCGGGAAGACCGCGTGGAACCCCGGGCAACTGGAGATCACCGTGCTCGGCTGTCTGTCGGAGAAGGCGCTGACGGACTCGGGGCGTGCGGGTGACCCGCCCGACCGGCCGGCGGAGTGGGCGACGCTCACGCACCAGCTGCGTTACCACGACGACTACCCGCCGCTCGCCCGGCCTCTCCCGCTGCACTGGGCGCGTCTCGCCGGTGAGTACGTGCTTCCGGTGGCCGGAACGAAGTCAGCGGGGAGTACGTCATCCGCTTCCTGAGCGCGGTGCCGCCTGAATGGGGGCGCCCCAAACGATCGACGCTGATAAGGAACAGTGCTCCCCTCGTGTGAGCGCCGAAGCCTGAACCTGACCACGGGGACGGCGTCTGGTGCATTCCTTGCTGGGATCACTGGGCGTCCGCCGTGACGCTCGTTTGATGCTCTTCGCACCTGGTGGCCCCAAGACGGAGACGAGGGACGGGCCTGACCTGCGGTTTTCTCTGAGTTCACCCGGGTGACATGCTTCCGATGACCCAGCACGTGGAGTGCGTGGCGATCCTGGAGCCTGCCGAGAAGGGCTCCTGAGCTGTAATTTTGCGTGAGTGCGTTATGCGTGTATGGGCGATATCCTGACGCTTCTGACGCTCATGTGATGCTCGTTGATCATGGCCTGAATCAGTCTGCGAGCAGAAGAGTTGCCTGCTTGGGCTGGAATTGTAGACCGTGCGACTCGTTGAGCCTGCAGTGCTGGGGTGTCAGCCGCGCCGGTGCGCGGTGCGGGGGGCCTGAAGGGTGACCTCCCACTGATCATTTCAGAATGAGTTCGGCGTGAGGGCTTGGCGATCGGGTCTGTCGGCAGCGGAGTATTGCGGGTGTCGGATGATCTTGTGCGTGGTGACCTGTGGGAACGCATTTCTCCGCTGCTGCCACCTCGGTCTCCGCGGCGTCATCGATATCCCGGACGTCTGCCGGCGGACGACCGTGAGGCCCTGCGGGCATTGGTACGTGCTTCGCAGAAAATGAGCTGCTGGGATGTTGCTGCCGAGTGGACCCGGTGCAATGGGGTGACGGACTCGTGGCGTCTGCGGGATTGGACCGAGGCCGGCGTCTGGCCCCGCCTGCACGAAATCCTCCTGGCCGAGCTGCGCAAGGCAGGTCCGTTGGACGTGGACGACGCAGCGATCGACGGCTCGCACGTGCGGGCGCACGCGGAACAGATCCCGTTGCCCACCTTCCGGTGATCGCTCCACCGGCCACCACGCCCTCCTGTCGACGGCAGGTGCGGGTCCAGCCGGGCCCACTCCGCATTGGTCAGGTCACCCCGCCCCATGCCGACAACAACGAGCCAGCAAACCGACAGTCACATGATCCACCGGACAGGGCCTATTAGGGCACGCTGTCGCCGTGCTTAGGGGTATCGAAGTCGACCGTCCACCGCAAGTTCGCGATCTGGTCCAGGGCGGACGTGTAGGGTCGTCTGCACGAAGCCGTCTTACGCCGACTCGACGATTTGGATCTGCTCGACCTCTCCCGTGTCGTTCTCGACTTCGCCCACGTGCGGGCTAAAAAAGGGGGGCGAACACACAGTCCCGAGCCCGATGAACCGGGGCAAGCCGTGTTCCAAGGTGCACCTCCTCTCGGACACGAACGGACTGCCCCTGGTCGTCGGCGTCTCCGGTGCCAAACTTCCACGACAGCGTCTCGCTGAAGCCCATGGTCACCGGCCACCGAACGAGACACGACCCCCACCGCGGCCGTTATTTCAAACCCCAGCGCCTCTTGACGACAAGGCATACGACATTCCTCATCCGCTCGGATGATCACGAGGCAAGCGCATCGGCGTCCGGATCGCCCGCAAGTGCGTCGACTCCAGCAAAGACTCGGCCGACGCAGACGGGACATCCAACGCACCCTGTCCTGGCTGACCGACTACTGCAGGCTCAACCATCGATACGAACGCAATCCCCGCAACACCTGGCCGTTCTCGGCCTTCGCCGCCATCCTGTGCCACTACAAGCGACTCATCCGCCTCACCACACCGGACACGGGCTGAGATCGGGCCGGAGTCCCGCAGGTCCGGAGGCCGTGTATACCTCCCTCCGCAGGGGGGTGTCGTTGGGCAGGTGGGCGCTGGAGACCGGGTACCGGCCGGTGCGCCGGACGGGGCCGGGGGTCTCGGCCACTGCCTTCACCGGCGCACTATGAGCTCTGCTTCAGTATCTGCTCATACGCGTGCTCGTAGTCACTCGCCATTCGCTGGGCGGTGAAACGCTCTTCGAAGGAACGCCGACAGTTGATGCGGTCTACGGAATCGATGGTTCCGACGGCCGCCGCTGCTTCGTCGATGTTCGAAACCAACCAGCCGTTCACGCCGTCCTTGATGATTTCCGGGACGGCGCCTCGTCGATAGGCGATCACCGGCGTTCCGCAGGCGAGGGCTTCGATCAGCACGATCCCGAAGGGTTCCTCCCACTGGATGGGAAAAAGAAGCGCCTTTGCGTGTCCGATGAGATCCTGCTTTTCCCGGTCCCCTACTTCTCCTACGAACTCGACGCCCGGGTCCTTGAGGTACTGCTGCAAGCTGTCCCAATATTCAGGGGATTTCGGGTTGGCGTACGCTGCCACTTTCAGTTTGAGTCCCGAGGCTTTGGCGATGCGGACCGCGTCGGGCAGGCCCTTCTCCGAATCGGCCCGGCCTATGTGGACAAGGTACTCTTCCGGTTCGGGGCAGAAGTCGTAGGCGTTCTGCGGCAGGCCGTGGTGGATGACCGCTTGCCAGTTCAGATCTGGGCGCAGTCGGCGTTGGGACGTGGAAACCGCCACCAGAGGGAGCTCCGCGTAGTGCTCCAGGAGCTTGGTCGGCCAGACGTTAATCCCGGGAATCTCGGGCGCGTGGTGGATGGTGGTAACGGTTGGGGTCCTGGACCTACGTGCCAGCGGTCCGATGAACATCTGCGTGTTGTTGTGGATGATGTCGAATTGGTCCTCGCGTCGGTAGACCTCCTCGTACATTCGTATATGCTCGACCATGTGGCGCTGCCAATTTGTTACCGGCACCTCACCGTCCGCGCACTCCACCAAATTTGCGGACGTGGACGATCCGCTGCATGCGAAAAGGGTGACTTCGTGGCCGTCCCTGACCTGCTGCTCAACGAGGTAGGAAATGAAGCGCTGGGCAGCTCCGTAATGGGTCGGGGGAACGCGGAAGCCCAGTGGAGCCACGTGCGCGATACGCATTTTCTTGCTGCTTTCCTCGGGGTCGGTCCGGTGCTGGATGAAGAGTCGGCGCGCCCTGTCTCCGGGGCGTAAGCGGCCGCTGCCAGCAGGTGCGGAGGCGATGCGTAGGCGGGACCCGTCGTCGTGGGCCCGTACGCCGATGGCGTCACGCGGGGTTCTCGGCCGGGTCCGCCTCGCCCGCCTGCGCTTCGGCAAAAGCCCAGGCGTCGGCGACGATCTTCGTGAGATCCGTGCGGATGGGGGCCCAGCCGAGCCGCTCGCGGGCGCGGTCGGCCGAGGCGACGAGTGTGGCCGGGTCGCCTCCCCGGCGGGGGCCGATGACCTCGGGAAGCGGGTGGCCCGTCACCCGGCGGACAGCCTCCGTGACCTCGCGTACGGAGAAGCCCCTGCCGTTGCCCAGGTTGCAGATCAGGTGAGCCGCCGGGGTGGCAGCGCGCAGAGCGAGTAGATGCGCTTCGACGAGATCCGCCACGTGGATGTAGTCGCGCACGCATGTGCCATCGGGGGTGGGGTAATCGTCCCCGTTGACTGAGAGCGACGGCCTGCGTCCTTGGGCGACCTGGAGAGCGATCGGTATCAGATGGGACTCGGGCGCGTGCCGCTCGCCCCGGCCGCCGACCGAGCCAGCGACGTTGAAGTAGCGAAGCGAAACGGCTCCGAGGCCGTGTGCGCGGCAGGCTCCGCTGATCATGTGGTCGACAGCGAGTTTCGAGGCACCGTAGGGATTGATCGGCACCGTGGGGGTGTCTTCCGTGATCGGGAGGGACTCCGGCTCCCCGTAGACGGCGCACGTCGAGGAGAAGACCAGAGTGCGCACGCCAGCCTCCCGCATGGCGTCCAGCAGGGCCATTGAGCCGGCGACGTTGTTCTCCCAGTACTTCTCCGGCGCCCGGACGGACTCTCCGACCTCCGCGAACGCGGCGAAGTGCAGAACCGCGTCGTAGGAGGGATCCAACACCCGCCCCGCATGCTGGATGCGCTCCTCGACGAACCCGGCTCCGGTCGGCACGGCGTCCCGGAATCCGGTCGACAGGTCATCGAGAACCGTTACCCGGTGCCCCTCTTCGAGGAGCCGCGCGGCAACGACCGAACCTATGTACCCGGCACCCCCCGTGACTAGTACCTTCATCTCCTCGCTCCGCACACCGGTCCGCCTCTCCTGTCAGGTCCTATCAGGCGTCGATCATGTCTTGGCATCATGGCAGAGGTTCAGGCCCCGGGGCCCGCGCTCTGCGGTGTTGGTGCGGGAGGGCCCCGCGGAGGGTGCCGGTTCCCCGCGCCCGGTGGGCCGGCTCCTACCCGCCCAGCCCCCGAACGGTTGCAAAGGCGAGTGGGGGAGGGCAGCCCGGTCCCTCTACACTGGGTAGCCGAACGGCGGGCCCGTACTCAAGAGCACGAGTTGGACGCCTGACTGCGGGACCGCCGTCGGACCGGGCCACGTATAGCGTCGGCAACACTGCGTTTACTGATTTAGGAAGGGTGTGTCGGTATGGCGCGCTACGGGTCTCCTTTGCCGGAGAAGCCCTCCCTGGAGGGACTGGAGACGAAATGGTCCGCGTTCTGGTCCGAGGCCGACGTATACCGCTTCGTCCGGCCAGGCTCCCGCGCAGCGGTCTTCTCCATCGACACACCGCCGCCGACAGTCAGTGGATCACTGCACGTCGGCCATGTCTTCAGCTATACGCATACCGATATCGTCGCGCGCTATCAGCGGATGCGGGGAAAGCAGGTCTTCTATCCGATGGGCTGGGACGACAACGGTCTGCCCACCGAGCGCCGCGTCCAAAACTACTACGGCGTGCGCTGCGACCCCTCGCTGCCCTACGATCCCGATTTCGCGCCGCCGGTTCCGGTCTCCGAGCGCAAGGGCAAGGACAAGAAAGCGCCGGCGGTCAACATTTCACGGCGCAATTTCGTGGACCTATGCGAGAAGCTCACCGCTGAGGACGAGGGTGTCTTCGAGGACCTGTGGCGCAAACTCGGGCTGTCCGTCGACTGGTCCACGACGTACACCACGATCGGTACGTCCGCACAGCGACTGTCGCAGGCGGCCTTTCTCCGCATGGCCAAGCGCAGTGAGGCATATCAGTCCGAGGCCCCCACCATGTGGGACGTCACGTTCCAGACTGCGGTGGCCAATGCCGAGGTGGTCGACCGGGAGGTCACCGGGGCATACCATGCCCTTGCCTTCACCTCGGGTGAGGACGTCGTCCGGATCGAGACCACACGTCCCGAGCTCCTGCCCGCCTGCGTGGCTCTCGTCGCCCACCCCGATGACACCCGCTACCAGCCGCTGTTCGGCAAGACGGTCACCTCTCCGCTGTTCGGCGTCAGTGTCCCGGTCATGGCACACACGGCGGCCGAGCCGGAAAAGGGCAGCGGTATCGCGATGGTGTGCACCTTCGGTGACATGAACGACGTCATGTGGTGGCGTGAGTTCCAGCTGCCCATCCGTACCGTCGTGGGCCGCAACGGGAGGCTTCTGCCGCTCGATTTCGCCACGATCCCCTGCGCAGACCCGGAGCTGGCGGGCGAGCTCTACAGCAAGCTCGTCGGCAAGACGGTGCATACCGCGCGGGAGATCATCGTCGAGGAGCTCCGCCGGAGCGGCAGCATGATCGGCGAGCCCAAGCCGACGACCCGTGCGGTGAAATTCTACGAAAAGGGCGACCGGCCCCTGGAGATCGTCAGCAGCCGGCAATGGTTCGTCAAGACCGTCGAGCTGCGCGAGAAGCTGCTGGAGCGCGGCGCCGAGCTGGACTGGCACCCGGCGCACATGAAGTCCCGCTACGACGACTGGGTCTCCGGACTCAACGCCGACTGGCTCATCAGCCGACAGCGGTTCTTCGGTGTTCCTTTCCCTGTGTGGTATCTCCTCGACGGGGAGGCGCAGCCCGACTACGACAACCCGGTCCTCCCGGACGAGGCGGCGCTGCCGATCGACCCGTCGATCGACTGCCCTCCGGGATACACGAACGACCAGCGAGGACAAGCCGGCGGCTTCATCGGCGAGCCCGACATCATGGACACCTGGGCGACCTCGTCACTCAGCCCGCAGCTCGCCTGCGGCTGGATGGACGACCCCGAGCTCTTCGCGCAGACGTTTCCGATGGATCTGCGTCCGCAGGGACACGACATCATCCGCACCTGGCTGTTCACGACCATCGTACGGTCCGAGCTGGAGCACCAGGCGCTGCCGTGGAAGCACACGACTCTCTCCGGCTGGATTCTCGATCCCGACCGCAAGAAGATGTCCAAGTCGCAGGGCAACGTGGTCACGCCCGAGAACCTGCTGGACGAATACGGCGCCGACGCGGTCCGGTACTGGGCGGCAAGCGGTCGGCCCGGCACCGATACCGCCTTCGACCCGCAGCAGATGAAGATCGGCCGACGGCTCGCGATGAAGCTCCTGAACGCGAGCAAGTTCGTCCTGTCGCTGCCGACCCCCTCCGAGGGCGCCCGGGTGACCGAGGATCTCGACAAGGCGCTGGTCGTCCGTCTGGCGACGACCGTCCGCGAGGCGACCGATGCGCTGGAGCGCTTCGACTACACCACGGCTCTGGAGCGGGTCGAGCGTTTCTTCTGGCTCTTCTGCGACGATTACCTGGAGCTGGTGAAGCAGCGTGCCTACGGACACGAGGGCGAAGCCGCCGGTGAGTCCGCCCGGTGGACGCTGCGGAACATCCTTGACGTGGTCATCCGACTGCTCGCTCCTGTGCTGCCATACACGGCGGAGGAGACCTGGTCCTGGCTGCACGACGCGTCGGTGCACACCGCCGCCTGGCCGGACGCCGATGAGGTCGCCTCAGCCGTCCGGGATGGTCGGCCCGAACTTGTCGACGTCGCTTCCTCGGCCATCGCCGCGATCCGCAAGGCCAAGTCGACGGCCAAGGTGTCCATGCGGGCCGAGGTGGCCCGCGTGGTCGTCGAAGGTCCGGCCGACGTGCTGAAGCTGACGCAGAGCGTAGGTGCCGACCTCCAGGCGGCCGGTAAGGTCGCCGAGCTGGTCTACACGACGGTTGACCAGGGAGAGTTGGCGGTCTCGGTGGAGCTGTAGCCCTTCGCCGCAGAAGTCGCAAGCCATCGGAGCCCCGCGTGCCATCGTCACGCGGGGCTCTTTGGTGCTTTTTGGGTATCCGCCGGAGCCTGATTCCCGTTTACTGAGGCTTTCTCATCCTGCGTCTGAACTGGCCCGGTGGAGGGTGAGGACAGCCTGGACGAGGGCGGTGATGCGGGTGGTCGAGCATCACAGCTTGCGGAGGAATCGCAAGGTCTTGAGGGTGGCCATGCCTTGTTCGACGAGTGCACGGATCTTGGCGCGGGGCCGGTTCGCAGCCTGCTGACCTGCAGAAAGTGTCTCCCCGCGCCCCCAGTAGGGGCCTGTGTGGTGCCGCCGACGCCCCGGTAGCCCCTTATCTCCGCTCAGCAGTCGGTCACGGCTTGGGAGAGTGCGTCCGAAGATGCCGTGCTCTCGGGCAGCGTAGACATCGTAGACGGCGCCGGGAAGCGCGGGAGGAGAGGCCCACAACAGCCGCCCGAACGGGTCGGCGATGACCTGCACGTTCACCCCGTGCTTCTTGTATTTCCCCGAGTGGAAGGGGCGGGCGGTGGCTATGCAGTTGATCGGCAGTGGGCTTCCGTCGAGGAAGACGTACGCCTTGCGCGATGGGGTGCGAACGGCCTCGGTAAGGGTCGGCGCGAGTGCAGCCAGCACGTCGACGGCTCCGCGGATGTAGCGGGAGGTGGTGCTCGTGCCGACCGGAAGCCGGCCGCGAGTTGGATATACAACGTTCCCTCTTGCAGGTACGCGAGGGTCAGGAGAGCTCGACGGTCCCTGCCTAGCGGGGACTTCGCTTGTCTGTGACCCCAACCACCCGCGGGGCAGGGCGGGTTGGTAGATGCTCGCTGATGACCCGCTCGGCCAAAGACCTTAGGGTATGATCACTGACACTTGACGGCCGATCAACTTACGGGGTTTCAGGGTGAGAAGAGCGGTAGTGACGGGCGGTGCCGGTTTCCTCGGGTCACACCTGTGCGGGCGGCTTCTCAAATCGGGCTATAACGTGCTGTGTCTGGACAACTTCCTCACCGGGGTTCCGGACAACGTGTCGCACTTGATGCCAGACGAATCGTTCCGGCTAGTGCGTGCCGACGTCACCGACTACATACATGTCCCGGGCCCGGTCGATGTGGTCCTGCATTTCGCCTCCCCGGCCTCGCCGATCGATTACCTCCAACTGCCCATAGAAACTATGAAGGTTGGGTCGATCGGCACCCTGCACGCCCTCGGTCTGGCAAAGGAGAAGGGTGCCCGCTTCCTCCTTGCGTCCACCTCCGAGGTGTACGGAGATCCGCAGGTGCACCCGCAGCCGGAGAGCTACTGGGGGCATGCGAACCCGGTGGGCCCGCGGGGGGTCTATGACGAGGCGAAACGGTTCTCCGAGGCGCTGACCACGGCGTATCGCACTCATCACGAGACCGACACTGCCATTGTCCGCATCTTCAATACCTTCGGGCCCAGGATGCGCGCGCAGGACGGCCGCGCGATTCCCACCTTCATCCGGCAGGGCCTTGCCGGTGAACCCATAACGGTTGCGGGCGACGGCAGTCAGACCCGATCGGTGTGCTACGTGGACGATCTGGTCGAAGGTATCTTCCGGCTGGTGGAATCGGACGAAACCGGGCCAATGAATATTGGCAACCCCCACGAGCTATCGGTGCTGCAACTGGCCGAGCTAGTGAAGGTGTTGACGGGCTCGTCCTCGACAGTAGAGTTTGTCCCGAGGCCGGTCGACGACCCCGCCATGAGGCGCCCGGACATTTCCTTCGCCCAGCGTGCATTGGGCTGGGAGCCCAAGGAGTCGATCGAGGGCGGACTGCTGCGCACCATACAGTGGTTCCGCGAGTGCCAGCAGGGTGACACTTCCGCCGGGCCGAAAGCAGCTTCCATAGCTGGCGGCGGACACAGCTAGAGCTTGCCGCCCTGTGACCAGGGTTCGTCACGAAAGCGGGGTAGCACGAATTGGGTAAGCGCGCGCTGATCACGGGGATAGCCGGTCAGGACGGGACGTACCTAGCGGAGCATCTGCTGGAACAAGGTTACGAGGTCGTTGGCCTGATGCGGGGCCAGCAGAATCCGAAGGCTCCCCTGGTGAGAGCGTTGCTCCCCGATGTGCAGCTGGTCCAGGGAGATTTGCTGGACCAGGGGAGTCTGATCGCGGCGCTGGAGTCGGTGCAGCCTGACGAGGTTTATAATCTCGGCGCGGTCTCGTTCGTGCCGCTGTCGTGGCAACAGCCAGCGCTGACCACCGAGACGACCGGACTCGGGCCGCTGCGGATGCTCGAAGCGATCCGGATCGTCTGCGGAATCGGCGAGGGAAGCAGGTCGCCGAGGCCCGGCGTCTCGTTCTACCAAGCCTCCACCTCGGAGATGTTCGGACTGGTCAACGGCAGCCCGCAGAACGAGCAGACCCCGTTTCACCCCCGGAGTCCGTACGGCGTAGCCAAGGCGTACGCGCACTACATTACCCAGAACTACCGTGAGTCCTATGGGCTCTTCGCGGTATCAGGCATTCTGTTCAACCATGAATCACCCCGGCGCGGCATCGAATTCGTCACCCGCAAGGTGACAATGAACGTGGCAAGAATCGCACTCGGCATGGAGCAGAAGCTGCGGCTGGGCAATCTGGACGCGCAGCGCGACTGGGGTTTCGCCGGGGACTATGTCAAGGCGATGCACATGATGCTGCAGGCCGATGCTCCGAAGGACTACGTCATCGGGACTGGAGTCACGCACTCGGTGCGCGACCTCGTCCGGGTCGCGTTCGAGCGGGTTGGTCTGGACTGGGAGAAGTATGTGGAGGTCGATCCGCAGTTCTTCCGGCCGGCTGAGGTGGACACGCTCCGCGCCGATCCGGCCAGGGCCCAGGAGGTCCTGGGCTGGAGGGCGGAGACCACGTTCGAGGAGCTGATCGGTTCGATGGTCGACGCGGATCTGGCTCGGCTCTCGGGCAGCTGCAGCCGCGAGTACCTGGAGATCGCTTGACGTCCCCGGAAGATGCACCCCGAACGCCTCCTGCTGTCGGGCCTCTAGAGCCGATCACAGTCATCGATGACATCCGCGCGGCGGCCGCACGACTCAGTCCCCTGGGCCGTCGGCTGCTGGGCGGGGACATCGACCGGTTCGCCGCGCGGCTGGCGGCACTCGCGGAGGAGAACGGCTGGACCCTCGTGGGGCACGACGATTTCACTGCGTGGACCGAAGCCGAGCTGGGGCCGCGGGATGTCGCGGTCGTACTCGACAAGCTTGCTCAGCACTCCTCGCGGATGCCGGCTCGGTGCGTGCCGGTCGGTACGCACCGGCACCTGCGGCCGGACGGCGGTCTGCGGCTGGAACTCGTCGGCCTGCCGCAGGATTTCGCAGAGACGGCCGTCGGCGCCAGGGTGAGTGTCGTGGACGACGCCGCGTACACCGGCGATACCCTGTGCGCGGTGCTGAAGCTGCTGGCCGGGGCGGGTGCGCAAGTCGAACGCGTGCTGGTGGCCGTATCCAGCAGCCGGGCGGAGCAGCGACTGTCGCGGGAAATGGGCATGCGCACCAGCGCGTTTCTGGGCCGTCCCGTGCGTGGCGATGTCATCCATGCGCGGGATGCCTATCCGTGGCTTCCCTTCTCAGGACGCGCCGCGGACACCTTGTCGACTGCTCCACTGTCCGCGCGCATCGCACCGCTCCTGTACAACGGAGGGCGGTGGCTGTCGCATCCGGCCCTGATGCGGGATCGGTTGCTGAGGGAGCTGGCGGTGTCGGTGGTGGACCGCCTCCGCTCGTTCCTCGGGCGGGAGCCGGTCGCCTCCGACGTCACATTGTTCGGCCCCTCCGTCGCGGTGCCTCTGCCCGGCCCTGTGGAAGTGCGGCCGGACACACCGCTGCGCACGGTGATCGAAGCCCCTTCGAGTACCTGACGTGCGACGGGAGTCCGGGCCCCGTTACGGTCCGCGACGCATGAGGTCCGGACGCTTCGTGCTATCGAACGCCGAGTAGCTCCTGCGTGCCTACTCAGGCCCAAACCATCAGCGATCTGAGTGATAAGGGGGACGATCACACATGTGGTCAGAGTATTGCCATGCGGCCGCGATCGGTGGTCCGAACGGACTGCCATCCCTGTGCATGCCGAGCCTTTGGCCCAGTCTCCGGCAGAGCGGATACGGGGCACGGGGCCGGGCCCGGCTGTGTACGGGTGGCATCGGAGCCCTGCGGTGACGGGCTATACGCAACCGAGGAGCGTCCTCGCTGACGCGGAGGCCCCGCGTACCGTTCTCGTAGTCGTCCTCGACAGCCTGCGCTGGGATTCCTTCCACGTCGCCCGGACTCCGGTCATCGACGAGGTCTGCTCCCTGGCCGAGAAGCGCATGAGCTATGCGACGTGGACTCTTCCCAGCCACGCCTGCCTGTTCTCCGGGCTCCTGCCCTATCGGAGCCGGCCGGGTGTCGCTGCGGCGGCGACCTATCGAGAGGATTTCCTCTTCTGGTCGCAGGCCTTCACCGGAAACCCTGGGCAGGCGGGGACCATCCACCCGGACATGAGTGTGGCTGCCATGGCCGAGCGCTGCGGATGGTCCTCGCACGCGCGGGTCTCCATGCCTGTCCTGCGCCCGGAAGCCGGGCTGCGGCACGGCTTCACGGACTATGAACTCTCCCCGCAGGGCGGGGGCCTGGGCGCGCAAATATCCAGCATCCGGCTCGCGGGGAACAGGCCCAATTTTCTGTTCATCAACGCGGCGGAGACCCACTACCCTTATATGCTCCCCAAATCCCGGCTACCGCGACTTCCCGGGGCACACGGCGTCGCCGAACGCGACCTTTCGTGCGGGTCGGTCGGTTCCGATCAGGACTATCGGCTCACCTTCTCCGACGATGACTACCTTGAGATGAAGTCGGCCCAGATCAGAGCGTTGGAGGTGGCCGATCGCAGGATCGGTGCCGCGCTGGAATCCCTGCCCGGGCCGCTCGCGCTCGTCGTTACGGCCGACCATGGCGAACTTTTCGGCGAGGATGGCATGTTCGGCCACGGACCCTTCCAGCACCCTGATTTGTTCGAGATCCCTCTGGCGATGGGGGTACTTCAGTGAGTACCGCAGCACCCGTGCATATGACCTCCCCGTCCTCGCGCCCGGCCGCCGTCGGAGCGCCGATGGCGCAGCTCGCCCAGGACGTCTCCGCAGCACACGAACGTCTCGCGCGGTATGTCGTCCGCACGCCCACCGTCAGGCTGCCCTGGTTGGATACGGCGTACCGGGAGGTCTGGGCCAAGCTGGAGTGCTGGCAAGTCTCCGGCAGCTTCAAGGCCCGGGGCGCCTTCAACGCGCTGGCCCACTTCGAGCCTGGGCAAGTTACCGTCACCGCCTCGGCCGGCAACCACGGTCTCGCGCTCGCGACCGCCGCTTCAGCCCTGGGACAGCGTGCCAGGGTCTTCGTCCCCACCTCCGCCTCCGAGCTCAAGGTACGCAGGATCACGGCGGCCGGCGCGGAGATCACGGTGGTGGGCCGGGACCTGCGGGAGGCCACCGACCATGCCGTTCAGTACGCGGAACAGCACGGTGTGCCGTTCGTGTCGCCCTACGCCGACTGGAACGTGGCCGCCGGCCAAGGGACGTGCCTGGTCGAGTCCGAGCAGGACACCGGTGCGTTCGACACCGTGGTGGTGCCGCTGGGCGGCGGGGGGCTGCTGAGCGGAATCGGCGCGCACGCGGCCATCCACTCTCCCCGGGCCCGCCTGATAGCCACCCATCCGGCGGTCTTCAACCGGCCTTTCGACAGTCAGCCGCTGGACTACTGCCTGCGGATGGCGACCCCGCCGACGTACGCGGACGGCCTGGCGGTCCAGCACACGTTCGCGAATCCGCTCGCCGGTGTGCTCGATGAGTTGCCCCATGACCTCTGCGCGGTGACCGAGAGCGACATCGTGCTCGGCATCTATGCACTGCTGCACGAACACAGCCTCCTCGTCGAGGGCGCGGGAGCGACCTCCGTAGCCGCGCTGCTCAGCGGCGGGGTACCGGCGGAGACTGGTAGGACGCTGCTGATTCTGTCCGGCGGCAACATCTCCTCCTCCGCACTTGCCCGAGCGGTGGTCACCAACGTCGACGACGAGCGGCTGCGTATCGCGCTGGGGCTGCGGCACCACCTGCCGACGCTGGAGAAGAGCGACGCGGAGCCGGAAGAAGCCACGGGATCCGCACCCGAGCTGCGTGTGGGGGGCGAGCCCGACTCCCACGCGGCCGACGCCCACACCACCGCGGGGGAGCACCCCGCACGTGGCAACTCCGTGGCCGAGGGGTGGGCCGGCCGCACGCTGGACCTGGCGGAGCTCACGGCTCGAGCCGCGGACCACCGCAGCTACCTGGAAGCAGTCGGTCTTCCCCGGGAGGGGATCGCCCACCGGGCTGTGGGCCGGCTCCAGGAACTGGCAGGGGAGTTGGCGGAGACCCTCGCCAAGAGCACCGCGCCGGAGATCCTCCCCGGTGCGCAGGAGGACGCGATGCGCGTACTGCTGCGCGTCCGGGAGACGCTCACCAACGCTCTGGAATGGTCGAGTCCGGCCTACGATCAAAGCGGCCGGGTGAACTTCTACGACACTTCAGCACAGGCCGCGGGAGGCGTGAACTATGCCCGCTACGGAACCGCGGATCTGCGCACCCTGGAACTCGACCTCGCCGGAATGCTGGGTCTCGACCGCGACGACGTGGACACCATCGCCACGTCGAGCGGTATGGCGGCATTCCAGGTGATCGAGAGCCTGCTGCTGCGACATGTCGTGGAGCCCGGTGACACAGTCGCCTACGCGCCGTACATCTACTTCGAGGCGGCGGAGCAGTTGGAGAGCCTGCGCTTCCTACGGCACGTCCGGGCGTCCGGCTATGACGCGGAGGACCTGGTGCGTGTCGTCGAGGAGAACGACGCCCGCGTGCTGTTCGCCGATGCGGTCAACAACGTGGCCGGGCTGCCCATCGTGGACCTGGAGCGGTTGGCGGAGCTCACCGCCTCCCGGGAGGGCTGGGCCGACCGTTGGCTGGTCGTGGACGGCACGATGGTCTCAGGCGGCCTCGACGTCTTCGCTCTGTTCGGCGAGCCCGGACACCCGCAGATCCTCTACTACGAGAGCGCCAGCAAGTACGCCCAGTTCGGTCTGGATCTCCAGATGGCCGGAATCTGCGTGGTACCCCGGCGGCTCGCCGCGCGGGCCCGCACGATCAGGCGCAATACCGGAACGGTTCTCTACCCGGACGCGGTGGCCCGCTTCCCCCGGGCCGACCGGTCCGCCTACCTCGAACGCATGCGGCAGATGTCGGCAAACGCGACACTCATGGCCCGGTGTCTGCGAGAGGACCCGCGGATCTCGTCCGCCGTCACGGTCGGCAGCGTGGACGACTGGAGCACGCGCGGCTGGGCCCACGGCGGCGCCGTGCTGACCATCGAGTTCCAGCAGGCCGGACTCAACAACCGGGACGGCCTGGAGGCCGTCATCGAACGCATGCTGGTCGGCGCGCGCAAGCACGGGACGCCTCTGGTAAAGGGGCTCAGTTTCGGCTTCGCCACCACGCGCGTCTCCGCTGCCTCGGCCATGGCCGAGGGGTCGGACCCGTTCCTGCGCTTCTCCGTGGGAATAGAAGAGCCCGCCGACATCCGACGGTTGGCCGAGGTCGTCGCGGAATCCGTCGTCGAGTACCTGGCGACCTTCGGATCGGCCGAGGCTGGTGCCGGGTCAGGGCCAGGGGCAGCGCCGCGGCCGGAGATCGCTGATGTCGGACACACAAGTGCGGAAAATGGGGGTGGGCCACGATGAAGAAGTTGTTGGTCGTCGGTCTAGACGGGGCGACGTTCACGGTGCTCGACAGGTATGCCAGACGGCATCGGGAAGGGGCGCTGGGGCGCCTGTACCACTCGGGCACAGTCCGGACTCTTGAGTCGACGCTGCCGTTCTTCACGGGACCCGCGTGGACGACATTCATGACCGGGTTGCGGCCCGACCAGCACGGTGTCTACCACTGGCGGGGCCGGCACGACCCCGACCGCGGCAGCCGACCGCTGGTCTCGACGCGGCACCTGGACGAGGCAAGCATCTGGTGGCACGTCCAGCAGCACGGTGGCCAGGTCTCGGTGACAAACTTCCCGATGGCTTACCCCGCGCCCCCGACTGAAGGCGTCTTCGTCTGCGGGACGCTGTCCTTGGAGGAGGCACCCGGCCAGACCTGGCCGCCGCACCTCGCCGAGCAGCTCAAGGAGCGCATCCCCGATTACCGCTACGAGATCGAGAAGGGCCTGTCACTGGTCAACCGCCCCGCCGAACTGCGCGAGCACATCCTGAATGTCGGAGCCCGCCACCTCCAGGCTGCCACGGAGTTCGGCAGTCTCGGCGTAGCCGACCTCGCCATTCATGTCGTAACCATCACTGATCGCATGCAGCACTTTTTCTGGGAGGACCCCGAGTCACCCGGCGAGTCCGTCATGGAGGCGTATGCCTTCGCCGACCGGGCCCTGGCCGACCTGCTTGCCGCGCAGGAGTGGGATAACGTCGTGGTCGTGAGCGACCACGGGGCCGGGCTGTCTCGGCAGGTCTTCCACACCGACGAATGGCTCGTGGAGCGCGGCTGGGCTACCCGCAAAACGGACGGGGGATTGGACGTCGAAAGCTCCTGGGCGTATGCGGGTGAGGAGCCGGAGGTCGCCGTCTACGTGAACCGGGCCGATCGGGAGGGATTCGGGGTTCCGGCGGAGAAATACCCGGAATGCCTCCGGGAGCTGCGGGACGGGTTGCTCGATGTCCGCGTACCAGAGACCGGAGAACCCGCCTTTCAGCGGGTGATCCTCGCTGAGGAACTCTCCGCTGGTCCGATGCGTGACCTGGGGCCGGACGTCATCCTGGTCCCCGCCGAGGGCGTGCACCCCCGCCCGGGGCTGCCGGGCGGGCTGTTCGGAACTCCGGGCGGGCTGGTCAGCGGCCACCGGATCAACGGGATCTTCCTGGCCCAGGGCACCGACTTCCCCGCGTCCCCGGACCGTACTGCACACAGGCCCCTTGAGATGGCGGAGATGTTCTCGCTGCTGTGTGCGGCACAGGGCCTCCCGGTGCCGTCGGGCATTCCGCTGAGCCCGCTGCTCGGTGAACTCGGGATCTCCCACACAGTCGATGAGACGGTGAACTGGCAGGAGCAGGTGGACGGTGAGCCGCAGCGGCAGGCCGACTCACCCGACATGCTCCGACGGCTCGCCGAGATGGGGTACCTGTAATGCCGGGTGGCGTCATTCGGCACATTTCCCGGGGCGACCGTGCCGATGCACTGCGCTCGCACGGGTCACGCCCGCCGGGCGATACCTGGCTGGACCCAGCGGTGTGGGCCGGGCATCCCGACCTGGCCGTGCGACTTCGTACCAGCGTCCTGATGCGCTGTTACCACGGGGACTACCACACGGACGTGTTCGACCAGGAGCGGTTGGCGGGGCGCGTCGCCGACGGGAGTGAACGCATCCTCTTCTGGGGCGACGCCGCGGAGGTGCGTACCGTCGCCGAGCTGGTCCGGACCCGGGCGGAACCGGAGCAGGAGGTCCTCGACGGTCTGCGGCTGGGCACCCACACCACGCTTTCCGGCGCAGGGCTCTACGGCCCGGGGCACCTCGAAGTCGCCCGTACGGGAAGCACCCAGGCGAGAGTCTCGGGGGCGAGCGAAGCGATCATGTGGGACCTCGGCCGAGTCCTCGGCGGGGCCGGCCGGACGCCGTTCCACACGATTTCGTGCGTGCCGCGCAACCGGCGATCCTCCGGCCGGATTCCCGGTGGCACCGCCATCCACCGGATTCACACCCGGCAGGTCGGCTCCGCACACTGGGGGGTGGCCCCCTTCTACATTATGGCCGGGCGCTTCATGGAACTGCTCGACTATCGTGAGCTGAGCGCCGACAGCGAGGCCGTGCGCCGCGGGTTCGGCGAGCAGTCGGCCGTGTACCTGGCTGACGAGGAGTCGGCCGCCCTGGTGCGGGGGCTGTGCAGGCTCAACGGCTTCGATCCACGGGTGCACGTCGCCTCCGACGGTCCGATCGCGGCCGCGGAGGTCAGCGACGCGGCGCCTGCCGGCGGGGCGCCGGGGGACCCGCACGGTCCGCGCGTGGTGTTCATCGACCTCCACAGCCTCCAACGGGGCCTGGACGATGCGGTGGCCGCGCGCGGAGAGGCCTGCACCGTCGCGATGTGCGACCTGGAGGCCGAGGGCTCGCCGGAGGTGCAGGCGACCTTGCTCGCCCGCGGCTTCCGGCTGACCTACATCAGTCCGCCGAAGATCGTCTACCCGGCCGGGTCGGACGGCCAGGCGGTCAGAATCCCGCTCCGGGGCGGATTCTGCCGCCCCAACTCCGAGGCTCCGCCGGCGCCTCCGTACTACCTCGGCGGCGGTCCGCTCGACGAGGTCGAGAAGTCGCTCGCTGACAGCTACCGCACGCTCATGCGCGTCTGGGAACGGGAAGGCAGTAACCGTGACTGAGGAGAAGGCAATGCCGCGTCAGGAAGCGGCCGCCACCGGGCCGGAGATACCCGAGGACGCCATGCGCGAGGCCGTCAGGTCCGTGCTCGAACTGCGGGCCCAAAACGGGGAGGGCTCCGGGAACGGCGCTCCTGAGGCCGTCGGCCTGGAACGGCTGGACACCTGCCGGATGGCCGACTTCGGTGTCGACAGCCTGCTGATCGCGGAGATCGTGGTCGGCCTGGAGGAGCGGTTGGACACGCTGTTGGAAATCACCTCCGGCACCGACCTGGAGACCTTCGGAGAACTCCGCTCCGCACTGCGCCCGACAGGCGAGTCGTGACGGAGCAGGATCGACTCTCCGCCCCGTCGGGGATACGGGACCCAGGGCGCGCGGTCAGCTGGCAGCAGGCCTTCGAGTGTTCCGCCGGCCTGCGGAAACTTCTCGTGGACGCGGGCTCCACGGTGGTGCTGGCACGGGTATCGGCCGGAGTGCCGCTGGTAACCGTGCTTCTCGCGGCCCGCGGGCTCGACGTGGATGTGATCATCGCCGGACCGTCCACCGACGACGCGTCGGCGGCAGCACTGGGCGCGGACACCGTTGCCGTATCGGACGCCGCCGGAGGCTTCGACGTCCGTCCGCTGCCCGGGGCGGAGCGCGGGGCAGCGGACGGAGAGGAAGCCGGGCTCCGGCTACTTTCCTCCGGCACCACGGGCGCGCCCCGGGCCACGCGATGGCCATGGCGCCTGCTGACGCACGGCCGCGCATGGGACGGCGGCGGAAGCGAGCGCTGGGCCATCGGCTACGCGGCCCACAGCTTCGCCGGGGTGTCCGCCACCTGCCAGGCACTGGGTCGCGCGGCCTCCCTGGAGTTCGTCAGGCCCACCGACCTGTCGGCTCCGGAGCCTGGGGCCCCAGAGCTGACCGTGGCGGCGGGCACACCGTCCTTCTGGCGTATGGCGGCTATCGCGACACGGGAGGAAAGCGGGTTCCGCCGGATCGGCAGTCTGACGATGGGCGGGGAGTCCGTGGATCAGTCCCTGCTCGACCTCGTGCGCGAGTCAGTGGCCCCGCGCCGGATCACCCAGATCTTCGGCACGACGGAACTCGGCACCGCGATCCTAGTCGACGACGAGTTGCCGGGGCTGCCCGAGGAGCGGCGCGGGCACCGGCTGTCCAACGGTGCCGCCTTCGAGGTGGACGGCGAGAAGCTGCTCGTCTCGACGGCTCCGGGTGAACCGTATGCCCCCACCGGTGACCTCGTGCGACTGGCTGACGGTCGCGTGCACGTGACCGGGCGGGTCGGCGTGTATGTGAATGTCGGCGGCATGAAGGCCAATCCCTACCGCGTGACGCAGGTCCTGCAGCAGCACGAGGAGGTCCTCGCGGCGCGCGCCTACGGGATGCGCAGCCCTGTACTGGGGCAGGTAGTCGCGGCGGACGTCGTACCGCGCGGTGCGCCCGAGCCCCGCCAACTGGTAGCCGCTCTGAAACGGTACACCGGCACCGTGCTGGAAGCTCACGAGCGGCCGCAGCGCATCAACGTGGTCGACGACCTGGCTGTTGCCGAGTCCGGAAAGGTGCAATTGTGAGCCACATCAAAGTCGGCCGGACGGTGTTCGTCACCGGCGCCTCGCGCGGTATCGGGTTCGAGATCAGTTCCGCGCTGCTGACATCAGGATTCCAGGTCGTCGGAGTGGCCCGGAAGCTGACGGACGACTACGCGCGGCTCCAGGAGTCGCACGGGGGCCGCGCCGGATTCCTGGAGGCCGACCTCGGCTCGCGTGCGGGAACCCATGCGGTGGCCAAGCGGATACGTGCCTGCGCCGACCTCTACGGACTGGTCAACAACGCCGGAGTGGCTGTTGGCGGGCTGCACGCCGGATTGCCGCAGGACGACATGGACTCCATGATCACCGTGAACCTCATGGCTCCGATGGTGCTAAGCCAGGCTGCCATCAAGGCGATGTCCCGCAGGAAGTCGGGGCGGGTCGTCAACATATCCTCCATCTGCGCTCAGCGGCCGTACCGCGGCCTCGGTGTGTACACGGCGACCAAGGCGGCCCTCGAAGGGTTCACTCGGGTACTCGCCACCGAGGCGGGGGCGTGGGGAATCACCGTGAACTGCGTGGCCCCGGGATTCGTAGACACGCACATGAGCTCCGGGATCGACGAAACGACCCGACAGCGCATTCTCCGGCGGGGCATGCTCCCGCACGAGACGACATCGGCAGACGTGGCCTCCGTCGTCGACTTCTTGCTCTCTCCCGCCGCCTCGGCCGTCACCGCGGAAGTACTTCGCGTCGACGGCGGGGCAGCGGCCTGATCGCGGAAAGCGCAGGTGTTCGGTAGATGCGTACTCATTTCCTGGTGCTGGCGTACGAACGGCCCGAGGGCCTGAAGAGTCTGCTGGCCAGCATCCGCGCCCAGCGCGCGGACGCCCCCGCCGCGGACATCACCGTGCTCGACAACGCCTCTCGAGCGGAGACGGGCACGGTGCTGAAGCGGACGTGCCAGGAATACGGAGCCCGTTACCTCCGGAGTGAGAAGAACGTCTTCATGCGCGGCAAGCGCGTACTCGAAGACCACGTCTTCGACGAGGGGCCGGTGCCGGACGTCGCGGTGCACCTCGACGACGACGTGGTGCTGAGCGAGGACTGGCAGGAGGAGGTCACCGCCGTGCTGCGCGCGGGCCGGTACGCCGCCTGCGGCTCCGTGGAGCCGTGGGAGGGAGAATTGGTCTACAGCGGTCAGCGAGAGCTCCGGTTTACCGAGCAGCATATGGCGGGGCGGCCGCGGCAGATCTGGGACTGGGAGTGGCAGCGGGTCGGTTCCATTTCGGGCACGGTGCCGGTGGAGTTCGCCGGGCACCGGGCGATGGCGGTGCTGGGCGAGGTCGCCACGAAGCTGCGCCACGACGACACCTACCGCATCGGTGGCGAGGACCTGGACTACAGCCTTGAGCTGCGGAAGCTCGGCGGGCACGAGATCGCCATCGCCACCGGCGCCGTCATCCAGCACCGCGCTCACGGCGAAGTGGACGCTCCCGGCTTCCGGACACCGGAGAACGTGATCAGCTCCTGGCGGCACTTCTACGCGAAGTGGTCCTTCCTACGCGCCAATGCCTGCGGTGAAGCCGGGATGTCACTCGAAGACTTCGTGGCTGCCGTCACCGCCCCGCAACCGGAAACGGAACCCCGAGCAGCATCGCGCAGCGGTGCCACCGGGCCAGCATGACGCCCGGGAGGCCACAGGCGGTCCTGTTCGACCTGGACGACACCCTGATCGAGTACGCCCCCGCTGCCGCGCGCGAAAGGGAAGCGGTGACCGAGGCGGTCCGGGACCATCTCCCCACAGGGGCCGTGGCAGGTTTTCTCGACAGGTTCGACGCGTACCTGTTCCGCCATCATGCCGAGGTCGACACCGGGCGCGTGCCGGTCGCGGAATTCCGCGACCGGCGCCTGCGGCACGCGATGCGACCCTGGCACAGCCCGGATTCGGCTCTGTGCCGGAGAGTGGCGGCGTGCGCGGATGCCACCGCGGCATCGGTGGGCCTCGCCGCGGGAGCTGCGGCCGTACTCGCAGCGCTGCGGGACGATGGTGTGCGCGTCGGGATCGTCACCAACGGCCCCTTGGGCATTCAGACGGCCAAGTGCACGCGCCTGGGGCTGACCGACGCTGTCGACACACTCGTGACGTCCCAGGACGTCGGGCGTACGAAACCCGACGGCGAGGTCTTCCACGAGGCGCTGCGGCGGCTCGGCGTCCGGCCGGGTGCCGCGGTCGTCGTCGGGGATTCGTGGGAGAACGATGTTCTGGGAGGTTTGCGTGCGGGACTGGCGGGAGCCGTGCACATCGGACCCGACCGCGGCGCCGTTCCCGCTCCGCCCGGCCTCCTCGGAAGGGCCGAGCGGGCGGGGGACGAAGTACTGCATCTTCTGGAGGACTTGCATGCCTGAAACCGCTCAGGAGTCGCCCGGCCGGCAGCGGCGCAGTACTGGTGTTGCTGCCCGGCCCCTGCGAATCTGCCTGGTGACCCCGGCCTATCCGCCGATGGTCGGCGGAATCGCGCGGTATACCTGGGACCTCGCGCAGGGGCTGACGGGCCGCGGGCACGACGTGGTCGTTCTGGTCGCGGCGGGGAAGCGGCCCGAGTCCGCCGCGGACGGCGCGGGCGGGCCGCGGGTCCGATGGCTCGTAGACACGACGCCGACGGCTCGTCTGCTGCGTACCGTACCGGGCGGGACCGATCTGCGGCGCAGCCTCCAGGTGGCGCGCGAAATCCGTTCGTTGCACGCCGAGCGGCCTTTCGACGTGGTGGAGTGCGCCAGCTGGCGGGCTTTGGGAGCGGCGCACTCCCTGCGGAAGTCCGCGCCGCAGCTGCTGCGGGCCACCACGGCCATCGCTCAGGTGCCCAAGGAGAGCGGCGGATGGACGGATCGGCTCCGCGACCTGGCCGGGCGCCGGGTACTGGATGCCTCGGAGCGTGTATGCCTGGCACGCAGCGAACGGGTGATCGCCCCGACCGAGAGCCATCTGCAGTCGCTTCCGCCCCGCATCCGCTCCACCGGTGGCGTCATGCCCTTCGGTATCCCGGCACCGGTTGGGGAGCCCCGCCGGTCCGGTGACACCGTGCTCTACGTCGGACGGCTGAGCGGCCGCAAAGGGTTCGACCTCTTCGCGTCCGCCGCCTCCCTCCTGCTTGCCGAGGACGCTTCGGCACGAATCGTCATCGCGGGCAAGGACCACATCGACGACACGGGCAGCATGTGGGAGAAGCACGGAGAACCGCTCAGCCGCCGTTACGGCGAGCGAGTCGCGTGGCGTGGCGAGGTGAGCGACGCGGAGCTGGAGGAGCTCTACTGGACATCGGACGTGTGTGCGGTGCCCTCACGCTACGAGTCTTTCGGCCTGGTGTTCCTGGAGGCCAACTCTCACGGTCTGCCCGTGGTCGCGTGGAACACCGCTTTTGGAAGAGAGGTCGCCGGTCCGGGAGCGAGGCTGGTGACGCCGTGGGACGCGCGCGCCTACGCCGATGCGCTGCACGACACCTTGCGGTCAGCGGCCGGAGCACCGCTGACCGGTCAGGGCCTGCGGGAACTGACAGCGGAGCGCTACGGAATGGAGCGCTTTGTGGAGCGGACCGAGTCGCTCTACAGGGAAATGGCGGCAGCTCCAGCGCAGCGGACTGAGTGAACAGCACGTCTTCGGCGGCAGAAAAGAAGGATGAGGCGTCAGTGCTCGATCAATTCGTTTTCGTCAGCGGCGCTCCACGGAGCGGCACCACCTATATCAGCGACTGGCTGACACAACTCCCGGACACGTACTGCGTCCATGAAGTTCTCGCGGACCTCAAGGACTGCCCCGAGCAGGACGTTATGCCGGCACTTCTGGACTATGCCCGGACCGGGCAGGACCGGCATGGCAAGGCCCTGCAGCACGAATTTCTCTCCTGGCCCGACGGTGGCCTGGAGAAGGCCGATCCGCGGGTACTGGGCTGGAAGGAGCCGATCACGTGGGGGCGTGGCGGAATCCCGGCGGCCCCTCGACCGCTGGGGGAAGCCCTCCGTGATCACTGTCAGTCGTGTGTGTTCACGGTGCGGCACCCCTTCGACGTGGTGGCGTCCGGCCGGCGCCGTGAGGCAAGGACAAGCAACTGGCGTCCGCTGACCGCCGAGGAACACTGCGGCTACTGGCTGAGCGCGTTCGACATGATCAGAGAGCTCACCGATCTGGGCAAGAACGTGCTCGTCCTGCGCTGGGAGGACCTGATCAGCGACCCGGATACGGGTGGAGCGCAGCTCGGGGAGCTGGTGGGTACCCAACTCCCGTCCTTCTCGGGCTATGAAAGGAATGCCGAGGAACTGCGATCCTTCCGGGAATGCGTCGACCCGGCCCGCGGTCTGGCGGGGCACCCCTCGCGTGTCTTCCTCACGTCCGACGACGAGCGGGAGATTCGAAAGGTGCTGGCCACCGAAGCAGCCGAATTCGGCTACGAGCTGTAGACGCCCGGAGCGCCGACGGGCGGCGAACCGGGGCGCCCGCCGTGCGCTCTCAGTCCCCGGGGTGCTATGGCAGTTCCGACGCGCAGCCGAAGACATGGTCGTACGCCTTCTCCAGGTATGCGTACAGATCGTCCTCGTCAAGTGGGAGAGCGCTCCCCTCGTGGTCTCCTCCCACTCGGCGAGCGATATCGTCCGGATGCGGATCACCTCGGGGAAACCCTCGCGTTGGATCTGTGATGCCTTCGAGAAAGGACCAAGGTCGGCGCGACTCCGCTGAAGATCCTCCTTGAGGGCCTGCGGTTCGTTCACGTAGTCGGCCCGAAGGCGTTGCCGGATAAATCCTTGGTCTGCGCATCCGTGTACGCCTACGTTGCTCCCAGTGCCAGGGTCCCGCCGGTGTGGGGGAGCGGTTCATACGGAGTCCGTCGCGCGACGGACGCGGGCGAATGCTGTGCTCTCAGGGCAGCTGGCCTTGTCTCAACCATGGCGGGCACAGATCTTTCGGTGCGCTACAGCTGCACGGCCTTCGCCCCGGCTAACGGCGTCTTGAGGCCCCCTGCAAGACCCGGATGCGCCGGAACCAAACGTGGACGACGGTCGCGGGGACTGAGTCCAGCACCGGTACAGAGCGCGTCGAGGTTGGACATACGCTCACCTCAGCCCGGATCACATCGGCCGCGCCGCCGCGGAACTCCTGCAATGAGCGCCCGCGCCGTCACCGACTACGATCCCCAGGTCGTCCACGAGACTGCGGACATCGTCACTGCGGCAGGCGGCCAGACTCTTCCCCTCGCGGTGAACGTCCTGGAAGAGGACTCCATCGCCGACGTGATCACCGCCAACGTCAGCGAGTACGGGGCTGTGCACGTCCTGTGCAAGCACGTCGGCGGCTGCAGCTCTCGCGCCGACCTCGACTTGCTCCGCATGGACATGGACGAGTCCGACCGCGCCGTCGCACTCAACATGCGCAGCACGCTCCTTGGCTCCCCGCCACCCGGCCCAACACGATTCGCGCCGGCTGCTGCCCTGACATCAGCACCGCCTGCACGGCGGCACGTGTCGGTGACGTGACACAGACCGACTGCGGGACGGTCAAGCCTGCGGTGGTCAACCTCGCCCAGTCCCTCGGCACCCAGTCCTCCACGCCTCCTCCTCGCCGACGGAGAGGTGACCATGGTGTCCTCCGCCGCGCCGGGCCGCCGCGCCATGCTCCCCGCTCCCGCCCCTCATACGCCCGGCCCTCTCCTGAGAACCGGCCGCGGGTGCGCGGGGACTCGGCCGGGCCGCTCTCCGGGCAGCCGATCGACTACGCTCGCTGGCGGCCACCTGAGCTGAGCCGGGCCGGTAGTGGCCTGGCGACACCGGTGGAACCGGTCGCCCCGGGTGCGGAGGTAAACGGAGGTTAGGGGAGCATGGTTTGATAGCGGACAACACTCCGAGTGCCGACGGCGAGTGGCAGTCCACCCGCGCGAAGAACCTCTGTTATCGGGGCCCGCGCCTGGTCACCGGCGCGGACATCGTCCGCATCTCACGGACCATCGCCTTGGAGCCGTGGCATTTCACCCAGGCCGCACCGGCCGCCGCCAACGACCCGACCGGGGTCGTGCTGGACAACGCGCGACGCCGGGTGAACGTGCGGCTCGCCAACGCCGCCCACGGCTGCGTCTTCCACGTCGTCACCCTTGAGGGCACCGGACGCTGCGGACTGGGCGAACTGGCGCCGCTCTCCTGCCGGATGTTCCCCACCGTCCCCGGCCGCACCGACCGCGACGGCGTGCCGGAGGGGGAAGAGGAGACGTCCGGGGGCACGGACGCCGTACAGGACGCCGCCAGGGAAAAGGGGGAGATCGGGGACGGTGAGGAGGGCGGGGACGACAGTGTGCTCGGGATGGCCGGGCGCCCGCTCGGCGCGGAGGGTCTGGCGCGGGCGGAGCGGCGGTGGGCCGCCGACCGCGACCAGTGGTTCGAGATCGTCTCGCACTGGAACGCCCTGGCGGGAAAAACCGACGACCCGCTCGGTATCGAGGACTTCCAACGCTATCTGCTGGAGGCGCACGCGGCCCGCGAGGCCGGTGGCCCCTGGCCCGAAGAGGTGGTCGCGTGAGCGGCTCGGGAGCCAACCTGGCCGGCTGTGCCTCCTGCAAGGGGCGCTGCTGCCGGGAGTACACCGTGAATGTGACCCTCGCCGACGTGCGCAGGCTGGCCGCCGGAATGGCCCTCCACCCGCGGGAGTTCGTCACCCTCAAGGAGAAGGAGGACGGCGACTTCCGGTTCCGGCCGGGCGGCCCGCTGTATGACCTCCGGCTCCGCCACCGGCCGGTCACCCAGGGGTGCGTCTTCCTGATGGAGATCGCCCCCGGCCACGCGCGCTGTGGCGCGTACGTCCACCGCCCGAGGGTGTGCGCCAACTTCCCGGCCGCCCTGACGGGGAACACGTTGTCCATCCGCGACAACACCCTGTGCGGCGACTCGGACTCGTGGAACCTCACGGCGATGGACCTGCCGGCGCTGCGGGCGAACATCATGCGCAACCGGGAGGCCTGGGGCGAGCACCTGCGGCGGGCCGAGCAGTGGAACGCCTGGGTCGACCGAGGACACCGGACGCTGTCGGAGGACGCGTTCTACGACTTCGTCCTGGCACCGGAACAGTTGGATGAGCCGGAGCGGCCGGAGCGGCCGGAACAGCCGGAGGAGAAGGCCGGTTCCGGCGCGGGCAAGGGTGTGGACGAGGGCGTGGCCACGACCGTCGGCCAGGACGCCGACGTCCACGATGCGGACGTCCGTGACGCCGACGTCCGTGACACCGACGTCTAGGACGTCGATGATCCGGCGCACGCCTCCGCCTGACCGCGGCTGCCCCCCCGACGCGGCCCGGGCTCGCCGACACGGCCCGGGCTCGCCGACACGGCCCGGGCTCGCCGACACGGCCCGGGCTCGCCGACACGGCCCGGGCCCCCGACCCGGCCCGAACCCGTCGGCGGGCGCACATATGCGCGGATACGCGGACGCGCAGGCGCGCAGGGCGCGCAGATGCGCCGGGTCAGCCGGTGGGCTGGGGGGAGGACGCCGGGATGTCGTCAGGGAGCAGCAGGCGCAGGTCCTCCAGGCCCGGTGTGGCGATCGTGCCGATGCGCCGGGCCTGTCGCGTCATCATCGACTCCAAGAGCTGGCGGGCGGCGCGCGCGTTGCCGAAGGAGCGGTCGCGCGGGATCAGCTCCACGTAGCCGCGCAGCGCCTCCAGGGTCTCCTCCGGACAGTCGTAGCCGGACTTGGACGCGTACAGGTTCATGATGGTGACCAGCTCTTCCGAGGAGTAGTGCTCGAACTCCACGGTGCGGCTGAAGCGGGAAGCCAGGCCCGGGTTGGAGCCCAGGAAGCGCCGCATCTCGTCGGTGTAGCCCGCGGCGATGACGACGACCTCGTCGCGGTGGTCCTCCATCAGCTTCAGCAGCGTGTCCACGGCCTCCTGTCCGAAGTCGGAGCCGGAGCCCTCGGGGGTGAGGGTGTATGCCTCGTCGATGAAGAGCACACCGCCGAAGGCCCGTTCGAAGACCTCCTTGGTGAGCTGCGCGGTGTGTCCCACGTACCGCCCCACCAGGTCGGCGCGCGCCACCTCCACGAGCTGACCGGTGTTCAGCACGCCCAGGGAGTGCAGCAGATCAGCGTAGAGGCGGGCGACGGTGGTCTTACCTGTGCCGGGCGGGCCGGAGAAGATCAGGTGGTGGCTGATCCGCGGAATGGGCAGCCCCGCGGCCTTGCGTTTGCGCGTGGCCTCCAGCAGGTTCACCAGGTCCGTCACCTCGTGCTTGACGGCGGCGAGGCCGACCATGGAGTCGAGTTCGGCCAGCAGGTCCTGGGAGCTGCGTGTGGTGTCGCCGCCGCTGATCGTCTCGTCGTCGGCGACGTCGGCCGGGAGCAGCAGCGACAGGTCCGCCTCGGCCGGGTTGGCCATCGAGCCGAGCCGGAACGCCTGCCGGTCCACCATCTCCTCGAAGACGCGGCGGGCCGCGCGGCCGTTGCCGAACGTGGCGTCGCGCGGCATCCGCTCGTAGAGCCGCGTGAGAGCGTCCAGGGTGCTCGGGTCCAGTTCGTACCGGTGGGCCTCGCACATGGACTCGGTGATGGTGACGAGCTCTTCCACGGAGTAGTTGGCGAACTCGATGCTGCGGGTGAAGCGGGAGGCCAGGCCGGGGTTGGAGCCGAGGAAGGTGTCCATCTGGTCGGTGTAGCCGGCGGCGATGACCACCACGTCGTCGCGGTGGTCCTCCATCAGCTTCAGGAGGGTGTCAATGGCCTCCTGCCCGAAGTCGGTTCCCGATCCCTTGCTGTCGGACAGCAGGGTGTAGGCCTCGTCGATGAACAGCACACCGCCGAGGGCCTCGTTGAACGCCTCGGTGGTCTTGATGGCCGTGCCACCGATGATCTGGGCGACCAGGTCGGCCCGGGAGACCTCGACCAGGTGGCCGGAGCGCAGCACGCCGAGGTCGGCGAGGATGCCGCCGTAGAGCCGGGCGACGCTGGTCTTACCGGTGCCGGGCGGGCCGGCGAACACCAGGTGGCGGCTCATCGGCGGAGCCGGCATGCCGAGGCTGGCGCGGCGCTGGGCGAGCTGGTTGAGGTTGATCAGGGTGTGCACCTGGTGCTTGACGTCGGCCAGGCCGATCAGCGACTCCAGCTCCTCCAGCGGGCCTTCGGGCTTCTTCGCTCCGCCGCCCGCGGGACCGGCCTCGGCGCCGCCGGGGCCGACGGCCTCGCCCCAGGTGTCGGAGGACGCGTTGCCGCTGCTCTCCAGCCCCTCCACGGTGAGGCGGTCGCTGCCGCGTGACTGCTTGAGGCCCGCCCCGCGGTTGTCGCGCACCGTGCACTGGTTGAGGACGACCTTCTCGGCGCTGTCCACCCGGATGCCGTCGCCGGTGCTGGCGGTGACCTGGCACACCTCCAGGGTGGCCTTGGCGCCCTCCGCGATCAGCACGCCGTGGGCGCCGGCGTCGGACAGGCGAAGGCGCTGCCCGGTGACCTCGCCGCCGCTTTCCACGTGCAGGCCGGCGGTGGCGCTGTGACGTATCTCGCAGTCGAAGAGGGTGCAGCGGCCGTCGGTGCCGACCGAGACGCCGGCCAGGGTCGTCCGGCGCACCGCGGTGTCGCGGACCTCCGGGGCGCCGCCGTCCGCGACGCGGATACCGGCGCCCTCGGTGCCCTCGACGGTGCACCCCTCCAGCCGTCCGCGGCCGTCCTCGGCAACCTCCACGCCGTGGCCGCGGGCGTCGGCGATCCGTGTCCGGCTCAGCAGCGGATCGGCGTTGGTGCGGATGGAGACGCCGGCGCCGGCGGCGTCGGTCACCTCCAGCCGTTCGAACTCCGCCGAGGAGCCCTCCGCCAGCAGCACGGAGGCGGTCTTGTCGGCGCACTCGCGCACGGTGGTGCCGGTCAGCAGCGGTGCGCTGGAGCCGATGACGCGGATCGCGGGATCGGCGGCGGAGTCGAAGTCGCAGTCCTGGAAGGTGCCGCGGGAGCGCTCGGTGACGGCGAGTCCGTTGCCCTTGGTGCGGGAGGTGACGCAGCGCAGCACCTCAGGGTCGGCACCGGAGGAGAGGACGATGCCGGGTCCCGAGGTGTCGGTGACCGTGACCTCTTCGAGGGCGGGCCGGGAACTGCTGGTGATGTACACGCCGACCGAGGTGTCGTGCACCCGGGTCCGCAGCACGTGGGTGGAGCACTTGCCCTCCAGCGCGATGGCGGGCTTCTCGGTGGCGGTCACCTCGCAGTCCTCCACGTGGCCCTGCGCCTCGCCGTTGGCGAGGATGCCGTTGCCCTGGGCGTCGCGCACCCGGCAGCCGCGCACGGTGGTGCGGGCCTGTTCGCCGAGGACGATGGCCGAGGTGCCCAGGTGCTCGAAGACGGAGTCGGCGACGACGCTCCCGGTGGGCGCGGTGTCCACCACGCCGGCTCCCTCGGGGTTGGAGATCCGGCAGTCCCGGATGGCTACCGAGCCGTTCTCGCGCGCCAGGACGGCCGTCCAGCCCGACCCCACGACCGTGCAGCCGTCCATGGCGACCTGGCCGCGGGGCGCGTCCACCACGGGGAGGTCCTCGTTGCCGCCGCGCAGGGTCAGGTCGGTGAGCATCACGGCGTCCGCGACGAGCACCACGGCGGTGCCGCGGGGCGGGCAGATCTCGACGCTGCCGCGGTCCCCGTCGCCGGCGATGGTGATGCGCGTGCGGACCGTGAGGTTCTCGCGGTAGCGGCCGGGCCGGACGCGTATCACCGCTCCTGCGCGGGCCTTCTCCAGGGCCTCGCCGATCGTCCGGAAGCCCTCCGGCTGGTCCGGACCGACCGTGAGCAACTGCCGTGACACGCTGGGACCTCCTCGTTGTGATGCCGCTGCCGGCCCTCTCGGTGGCCCCGAGCCCGGGCTGCCGGGAGGCCGGGGGAGAGGAACAGGCACGATGAAGGCTACGGGAACCGCGGCACCGGCAGCCAGGTGTCTTTGGCACCGGTGGCGGACTCACGTCCGATACGGGTGGACCCATGTCCGGGGTCGAGCGCGGCAGTTCGTTCCCGAGTCCACGTTACCCTGTGGCGGTATCCTGCGGGCGGGGGCCGTGAGGGCGCGTTACCGCGTGCCGGCGGCCGGAGCGTATCGTGCGCGCCATGCGACGTGCTCGTTCCCATCACCGTCCGGTGAGGCGCGTGGTGGCCGCCGCCCTGCTGGCCGCGGCGCCGCTGGCCGTCCAGACGCCGCCCGCTGCCGCGGACTCCGTCGAACTGCCCGCCCTCCCCACCGCCTTGGCGCCCGACGAACCGTGCACGGGGGCGTCGAGCGAGACGGCGCGCGAGAAGACGTGGACCCGGCAGGCCCTGAATCTCAACCGCTCCTGGTCGCTGGCGGACGGCCACGGCGTGACCGTCGGCGTGGTGGACACCGGGGTCGGCACGGACATCCCCGCGCTGAAGGGCCGGGTCGAGGCGATCGACGACGCGGGCACCGACTGTGTGGGGCACGGCAGTTTCGCCGCCGGACTGATCGCCGCCGCACCCGAGAAGGGCGTGGGGGTGGCCGGGGCCGCGCCGGCGGCGCGCATCCTGGCGGTGCGCGGCACCGACAAGCGCGGCAAGCCCACGGCGAAGGAGCTCGCGCAGGGCATCCGGGCCGCGGTCGACGGCGGGGCGACGGTCGTCTACGTGGGCCGCGCGGTCCCCGGCGGCAAGGAGGAGCTGACCGCCGCCGTGGAGCACGCCACGAAGCGCGACGCCCTGGTCGTCGCCCCGTTCGCCCCTGACGCGCTGCCGAAGGACCCCGGCACCGGCAAGACGGCTAAACCCGCGCCCGCGTACTGGCCCGCGGCGGCGCCCGGGGTGCTGTCGGTCATGGACTACGGCCCCGACGGCACCCGCCCGAAGAACGCACCGCAGACGAAGGGGGCGAACCTGGCGGCACCGGGGGACGCGGTGGTCAGCGTCGGTCCGAGCGGCTCGGGACACTACATCGGCTCCGGTTCCTCGCTCGCGGCGGCGAACGTGGCCGGGGCGGCGGCGCTGGTCCGCTCGCGGCACCCGCGGATGACGGCGGCCGAGGTGTCCCGGCAGCTCGTCACGGCGGCGTACCCGGCGGTTCCGCCGCGGGTGGACCCGTATGCGGCGCTGACCGCCGTTCTCCCGGACGAGCAGGGCACCGTGGCCTCGCCGCCTCCGGCGAAGATTCCTCCGGAGGCGTCCTCCCAGCCGCTCCACCGCGCGCTGTTGATCGCGGGCGCGGGCGGCACACTGGTGGTACTGATCGCGGGCGCGGCGGTGGTGATCCCGCGCGGCCGGGCCCGGCGCTGGCGACCCGCAGGCCAGGAGGAGGAGCGCGGCGCGGCCGTGTGACCGCTGTCCGGACGGGGCGGCCGGCTGCGGCCGGAGGAGCCATGGCGCGCCGGCTCGCTGGGAACGAGGGACGCGTCGGCTCGCTGGGAACGAGGGACGCGTCGGCTCGGTGCGAACGAGGGACGCGGGGGGAAAAGGGGGAGCCGCCCCCGGTGAGCACACCGGGGGCGGAGCGGTGGACGGGCTGTACTCGGCCCGGCCGGATCACGGGCCCGGCCGGATCACGCGTCCGGCTCGTCCATCATCGCCGTCTGCACCTGCGTCGTCTTGCGGCGGGCGATCCGCACGGCCCGCCCCGGGTTCATGGCCCGGCCCTTGACGTTGCCCAGCAGGTAGCCCTCCGAGGGCGGGCAGGACAGCAGCAGAGCCGGGGTGTTGACCTCCAGCAGCCGCCGCATGAGCATCTCGTTGAGACCGCGCCCGGCGCCCGCTGCGCCCCGGGTGACGATGATGTGCAAGCCGACCTCCCAGCCCAGGGCCAGGTGGTTGAGCAGCGGGTCGAACGGCGCGTTGCCGATGCCGGCGCCCAGCATGTCGTAGTCGTCGACCAGGATGAACAGCCGCGGCCCGGCCCACCAGTCGGCCTGCTTCATCCGGCCGGGGGCGATGTCCGGGCCCGGCACCCGGGTCTGCACGGCGCGGGCGGCACCGTCGACGAGGTCCCTGAGCGCGTCCATCGACACCGCGTGGCCCAGCCGGTATTCCTCCGGCACTGCTTCCACGAGGTCGCGGCGGTAGTCCACGAGCATGATCCGCGCCTCGGCGGGCGTGTACCGGTCCATGATGGACTTCGCCATCAGCCGCAGCAGGTTGGTCTTGCCGCTCTCCGTGTCGCCCACGACGACCATGTGCGGGCTCTCGCTGAAGTCGTGCCAGACGACCGACAGCCGCTCCTCCTCCAGGCCGATCGGCACCCGGAAGTCGCCCCCGGCCGGGGGCAGCTGCGCTGCGGGCAGCTTCGTCGGCAGCACCCGCACCTTCGGGGCGGCCGGGCCGGGCCAGCTCTCCTTGACCGCGGCCACCAGGCCCGCGAGCCCGTCGGAGAGGTCGTCGGCGGACTCCGTACCGTCGATGCGGGGGAGCGCGGCGAGGTAGTGCAGCTTGCCCTCCCGGGTCAGGCCCCGGCCCGGGTTGCGCGGCACGGTGGCGGCGCGGCGGGTGTCGATCTCGGAGTCCATCGGATCACCCATCCGCAGCTCCACGTGGGTGCCCGCCTGGTCGCGCACGGCCGCGGTGAGCTCCACCCAGCGGGCGGCGGTCACGATGAGGTGGATGCCGTAGTTGAGGCCGCGGGCCGCGATGGAGGCGAACGTCTGGACGTTGCGGTCGAAGTCCTGGCGGACCGTGGACCAGCCGTCGATGACGAGGAAGACGTCGCCCTGCGGCTGGTCCGCGAACTCGCCGGCCGCCCGGCGGCGGCGGTAGGTCGCCATGGAGTCGATGCCGTTGTCCAGGAAGAACCGCTCGCGGTCCGCCAGCAGGTTGGTGACCTCGGCGATCACCCGGCCCACCCGCTCGGTCTCCAGCCGCGCCGCGACCCCGGCGGTGTGCGGCAGGTCGGCCAGCGGTGCCAGGGTGCCGCCGCCGAAGTCCAGGCAGTAGAACTGCACCTCGCGCGGGGTGTGGGTGAGGGCCAGCGCGGTGAGGATCGTGCGCACCATGGTGCTCTTGCCGCTCTGCGGCCCGCCCGCGATGGCCACATGGCCGCCGACGCCCGACAGATCGACGGTCAGCAGGTCGCGGAGCTGCTCGAAGGGCTTGTCCACGATGCCGACCGGCACCGTCAGCCGTCCGCGCAGCGGCCAGCCGACGGTGGTCAGGCCCAGCTCGGGGTCGGGGGTCAGCGGCGGCAGCACCTGGTCGAGGGTCGCGGGCACGCTCAGCGGCGGCAGCCACACCTGGTGGGCGGACGGACCGGCGCCGAGCAGCCGGTCCACGGCGACGGACAGCAAGGTGTCGCCGGACTCCTCCTCCGGCTCCGGCTCGGGCTCCGGCTCCGGATCGGGGAGATCCGGGAGCTGGCGGGGCACCACGTAGCCCGCCGTCCACGGCACCGTCTGGCTCGCCACCCTGGCCTGGTTCACCCGGCTGTGCCGCTGCTGGTAGGGGCCGGAGACGTAGGCGGCGCGGAAGCGGGTCAGCGCCTCCACACCGGACTTCAAAAAGCCGCTGCCGGGCTGCGGCGGGAGCTGGTAGGCGTCCGGGACGCCCAGCACACCGCGGCTCTCCATGGCGGAGAAGGTGCGCAGTCCGATGCGGTACGACAGGTGGCTCTCCAGCTGGTGCATCCGCCCCTCGTCCAGCCGCTGCGAGGCGAGCAGCAGATGGACCCCGAGGCTGCGCCCGAGCCGCCCGATCATCACGAACAGCTCCATGAACTCGCGGTGTGCGGAGAGCAGTTCGCTGAACTCGTCGACGATGACGAACAGGCTGGGCAGCGGCTCCAGCGGGGTGCCCGAGGCGCGCGCCTTCTCGTACTCCAGCGCGGAGGTGTAGTTTCCGGCGGCGCGCAGCAGCTCCTGGCGCCTGACCAGCTCACCGTGCAGGGCGTCCTGCATGCGGCCGACCAGCGCGGCCTCACCGGCGAGGTTGGTGATCACCGCGGAGACGTGGGGCAGCTCGTCCAGGCCGAGGAAGGTGGCGCCGCCCTTGAAGTCCACCAGGACGAAGTTGAGTGTCTCCGAGGAGTTCGACAGCGCGAGCGCCAGCACCAGGGTGCGCAGCAGCTCGCTCTTGCCGGAGCCGGTCGCCCCGATGAGCATGCCGTGCGGGCCGGTGCCGCCCTGCGCGGACTCCTTGATGTCCAGCTCCACCGGGGTGCCGTCGGGGCCGACCGCGATCGGCACCTTGAGCCGGTTGGACCCGGTGCTCTGCTGCCACAGGCTCTGCGGGTCGTGCCGGTACAGGTCGGTGATGCCCAGCAGGGTGGTCAGCTCGACGTCCGAGGAGAGCGGTTCGGCGGAGTCGCCGCCGCCCGTGCCCATCCGGTAGGGGGCCAGCCGCTTGGCCAGCGCCGTAGCGCTGATCGTCCCCATGGGGTCGGGGCGGCCGAGGTGGGTGGTCTGCTCCTTGCGCTCGCGGTCGGTACGGACCAGTTCGAAGGAGTCCTCGCTGACGTCGAACCGGAGCGTGACCCGTCCAGGACGCCAGCTCAGCCCGCCGGTGAGGTCCAGTACGACGGCGTTGCGGAAGCCCGCCCCGTCCAGCCGGTGGCGGGCGGGCACGGAGCCCCCGTCGAGCACGATGACGGTGTACGGCTCGTCACGTCCGGGCGGGGCGTCCGGATCGAACGACGGCCGCTCCAGGAACTCGGCGCCGAGCAGGTCCTCCAGCTCGTTGAAGGCCGAGACGAACATCCGGGCAGGGCCGGCGCCGTCGTTCTCCTGCGGGTGCAGGTTGTGCGGCAGCCACTTCACCCACTCCCAGTCGGCCCGCCGCTCGTCGGACACGCACAGCGCCACCCACACGTCGTCGGGGGCGTGGAAGGTCACGAGTTGCGCCACGATCGCGCGGGCCAGGGAGCGGATCCGGTCCTCGTCGCCCCGGAAGAGCACCCGCGCCCAGGCCCGCAGGTAGATGGCTATGGGCTGTTCGGGCACGGTGGAGTAGGCGCGGATGAAGCTGCGCAGGGCGTGGGCCGACAGCGGTTCCAGGTCCTCGACCGGGGTGGTGGCCGTGGGTGTCAGCCGCAGGCCCAGTTTCTGTTCCCCGACGGCCACCCGTATCTCGCCGAAGTCCGTGTCCTGGGGCCGGCGTTCCCACAGCCGCGTGGTGCCCGCGAGCTGCCACAGGGCCGAGGGCGGCGGGTGCCGCCACGCCAGCGCCTTCTGCTGGTCGACCACCGCGCCGCGGACCTTGCGCCGGATCTGGGTCAGGTAGCGCAGGTAGTCGCGGCGCTCACCCTTCAGCCGCTGTTTGCGCTCGCTGGCCTTGCGCATCATCTGGCCCAGCATCATGGCCGCGGCGGACAGCACCATCAGGCCCATGGCCAGGTACATGTAGTGGCTGCCGCGGCCACCGCCCATGCCCGGTCTCATCAGCATCAGCATCATGGACACCGACATCAGCGCCATGGGCAGGTAGGTCCAGATCGCGGAGCTGTCCGGCACCACCTCGGGCAGTGTCGGCGGCTCCTGCAGCTGCAGTTCGCCGTCCGGCATCTCGGGGCCGCGCCGACGCGCCGGACGGCGAAACAGGACCACGCTCAACGCCAGGTCTCCTCACAGGCGGGACAACGTCGGTGGGAGAACGCCCTCGGTCCGTGGGCGCTCCGGCGCGTCGGCACTGACGACCAGCGTCCGCACTGACGACCAGAGTGAACTCTGCATACTTGGTATACCAGTTCTCGGAGTCAGCCCGTCATGTGCACCCTCCTCGGTGACGGTGACGACACACCTCTATGATGACGTCTCACCAGCGCCACCCGCACCCGTGCGGGCACAACGGAGCCCCGGGAAGCCCCCTCGCAGACCCCCGGAAGAAGCGTGAGCCAGCCCGATGACTGACAACCAGGTGGCAGGGCTGTGCCGCCTGACCATATGCGCGCCTGCCAAGTCCATCGACCTCGCGGTCCCCTCCGACGTCCCGGTGGTCGACCTGCTGCCCGCCGTCCTCAGCTACGGCGCCGACAACCTCGCGGAAGAGGGCATCGACCACGGCGGCTGGGTACTGCAACGCCTCGGCGGTGAGCCGATGGACGAGGAGCGGACCCTCGACTCCTACGACCTGCGCGACGGCGAGACGCTCTACCTCCGGCCGCGCATCGACGCCCTCCCCGAGGTTCACCTCGACGACCTGGTGGACGGCATATCCACCACCATGCAAGACCGACCGCACGGCTGGAGCCCGCGGGCCAGCGCCCGGCTGCTGATCGGCTTCGCCGTCACCGCGCTGCTGGCCGGAGCGGTCGTCCTCGCCCTGCCCGGCGGGTCCACCGGCCTGCGTGCCCTCGGTGCCGCCGCGGCCGGGCTGCTGCTGATCGCCGGGGCCGGCTCGGCCAGCCGCGCGGTGGGCGACGCCGGGGCCGGCGCGGCCCTCGGCGTCATGGTGGGCCCGTATCTCGCCCTCGCCGGCTGGCTGCTGCCCGGCGGCGACCTCGGCGGCCCGCACAGCCACGAGGTGCTGGGCGCCCGACTGCTGGCCGCCTGCGCAGCGGGTGCGGGCGGCGCGATCGTCGCCCTCGCCGCAGTGGCGTCCTTCGCGGCGCTCTTCCTCGGTCTCGCCGTGGTCATGGTCTTCGGGACCCTCGCCGGGGCCCTGATGGTCCTCACCGACCTGGGGCCGTCCAACGTGGCGGGCATCCTCGCCCTGCTGGCCGTCCTCCTCGGCGCCTTCGTCCCCTCGCTGGCCTTCCGGATGTCCGGGATGCGCATGCCTCCGCTGCCGACCAACGCCGACCTGCTCCAGGAAGGCATCGAGCCGCACCCCACCTCCGTGGTCTCGGCCCGCGCGGTGCTCGCCGACGGCTGGATGAGCTCGCTGTACGGGGCGGTGGGCGCCGTGTGCACGGTCTGCCTGGCGCTGCTCACCCACGACGGGGGGCTCGCCGAGGTCATCACGGCCGTCGTGCTCGCGCTGCTGCTGTTGCTGCACGGACGCGGACTGGGGAACGTCTGGCAGCGGCTTTCGCTCTTCGCCCCCGGGGCGGGCGGCCTGCTGATGCTGGTCCTCTTCCAGGCCGTGGCCTATGGGCCGGACAGCCGGCTGGTGCTGGTCGCGAGCCTGCTGGCGGCCACAGCGGGCATCGCCATCGCCTCGTGGACCGTGCCTGGCCGGCGCCTCGTCCCGTACTGGGGCCGGGCGGCGGAGATCCTGCACTCCGCGACCGCGCTCGCCCTGCTGCCGCTGGTCCTGTGGGTGCTCGGGGTCTACAGCGCCCTGCGCGGCCTGAACGGCTGACGGCCCGAACCGGAGGAACGCACAGTGCAGTCCAAGCGCGACCAGGTCCAGGCGCACATGTTCGTCATGGGGCGGCTCACCTCGGGAATGCTGCGTGCCGACCCCGACGCTCCCGAGAGCCCCCAGGGCAGAACCAACCGCGGGGTCGTCATCAGCATCGTCATCGCCCTCCTGATCTGCGCGGGCGCCTTCGTCTTCGGGCTGATCAAGCCGGGCACGAAGGACTCCTGGCGGGAGCAGAACACGCTGGTGGTCAACAAGGACACCGGCGGTCGCTACCTCTACCTCGGCGGACGGCTGCGCCCGGTGCGCAACTACACCTCGGCGCGGCTGCTCCTCGGCGCCGACCTGAAGACCGCGTCCGTCGGCAGCAACTCGCTCAGCGGCACCGCGCACGGCGCGCCCGTGGGCATCGTCGGGGCCCCTGACAACGTGCCGGACAGCGGCTCGTTGTCCTCCGACCCGTGGCAGGTGTGCTCGACGCAGGGCGACGGCCGAACCGCCACGGCGCTGGCCGTCGGCAAGGACATCGGGGGCAGGGGCCTCGGCGGCTCCGAGGGGCTGCTGGTCACCGGGTCGGGCAAGGCCCAGTACCTGGTGTGGCAGGGCAGCAAGTTGCGCCTGGATGTGGACAGCGGGGCCCGCGAAGCGCTCGGCTACGGCTCCCGCAGCTCGCTGCGGGTGTCGGCGGCGCTGCTCAACTCGCTGCCCTCAGGCCCCGACCTCGTCGCCCCCGACATCCCGCGGCGCGGCAGCCCAGGACCGTCCCTGGGCGGTGGCGAAACCCGGATCGGTCAGGTCTTCCAGGCATCCGCGCCCGGCGGCGAAGCCCGCTACTACGTGCTGCGCAAGGAGGGGCTGACGCCGGTCAACGCCACCGTGGCCGCGCTGCTCCTCGGCAACCCGGAGACCAAGGAGAAGGCGTACGGAGGCGGCGGGGTCAACGCCGTCCCGCTGGGTGCCGACGCGGTGATCGGGCACTTGGCGCCGGGCGCCGAGGGCGGGGACACGCGCACGGACCTGCCCGAGAGTCCGCCGAAGGCGGTCGATCCGGGCACCGGTGAGGCTCCGTGCGTCGGTGTCCGGTCGGGCGAGGACGGCACCCGGGTGAGCGTGTCCCTGGCGGACGTCGAAAACATCGGCCGGGCCGCGCAGGCCGCCCCGGAAGGGCTGACTCCGGCCTGTGTGAAGGCCGACCGGATCGTGGTGCCGCCGGGCGGCGGCGCCCTGGTCCACGCCCTCGGCGCGGACGGCTCCAACGTGGGCAGCACGGTGTACCTGGTGACGGACAACGGGGTGAAGTACCGGGTGCCGACGGCCGACGCGCTGAAGGCGCTGGGGTACACCACGAGCCAGGCGCAGCGGCTTCCTTCGTCGCTGTTGTCGATGCTGCCCACCGGGCCGGACCTGACGGCTTCGGCGGCGACATCGGGCCGGTCCCAGGCGACGACTCCGCCGTGTGACACGGACAACAAGAAGGCGGGCAACCCATGAGGCCGCCAACTCGTCTTCACCATCGGTATATCGACATTTGAGGAAAGCCTGAGAATGTGTCACCGCACGTCAAGTGGCGCAGACGCAGGTGGAGATGGAGACTCGGGCGCATAACGGCATTTCTCGCCGGTGAGCGTTGCTCACTCTTTGCGGCCCTTCTACCATCCTTGTCAGGACCAACCAACTGGATGAGGGTGCTTCCGCATCCGGTTGCAGCAACCCGCGCCAGAGCCTCGGGCCTGGCGGTGAGAATCCACCGGAAAGGGGCAAGCCCATGGCGGGCATGCAGCGGGCAGAAGAACAGGCGACACGGAACGGCATCCAGGCCCTTGAGATGGCCTTCTCCGGTGTCCAGAGTCGCCGTCAGGACGTCGAGAACACCAAGCACGCCATGATCTCGGCGCTCCAGGGCAGCGACGGTGGCGCTTTCCAGAAGCTGTTGGACTCCTGGGACGAGCACGCCGAAATCATCTCGAAGAACCTCCAGGACATGATCAACCAGCTCAACGAGACGCTACGTGCTCAGGGCATGACCCAGGGTTCCTCGAACGAGGCCATCAACCAGGCGTACTCCCAGTCGCAGACCATCTTCGACGGCCTCATGGGCAGCACCGCCGGACAGTGACCGCCCGGGCCGGCTCCGCTCCGGCCCGCCGTCGGCTGTTTGAACCGAAACGCCCTTCATCCGATAGCCACGCAGCGAGACGAGGTCACAGATGCCGGACAACCTCACTGACGGATATATCTACGTCAGCTATGCCCACGTCGACAACGCCGTCGAGGACATGCGCCTTCAGACGCGCGAGATCGAGAAGATCATCAACAGCCTGAACGACGAACTCCAGGCGCTGAAGAATTCCTGGGAAGGTGACGACCGCCAGGTCTACGACGAGAAGCAGGCGGCGTGGAACCAGGCCGTGACCAACATGGCCAAGTGGCTCAACGACAACGCGGGCACGCTGAACCACATCCGCGACCTCTACACACACAACGAGCGCCAGCAGACCCAGAGCTGGCAGGACGTCAAGATCGGCTGATCTGGCGTTGCCCGGGCGGCCGTTCCACGGCGAGGACCACGTGGGGCGGCCGCCTGTTGTCGTCGTCCGGACCGTGACGGAGGAAGAGGCAAAGATATGGCCGAAGGCAACCAGCCGCCGACGCAGCTCAACAAGGAGTGGCTCCAGAACTTCAAGAACCACGACATAGCGGGCTTCCAGGCTGCCCTCAAGACGATATCCGGGGACAGCACGGGAGACCCGGTGATTCCCAGCATGTTGTCCCTGACAGGCGACAACGGGGCAATCGGCGGCCTTCCCTACGGTACCCCGGTCCCGCTCGCGATCGGCAAACTCGCGGATGACGCGGACAGCAACGGGGATCGGTTGAACAAGGCCGTGGTGGACATGGTGAACACCCTTCAGGGGATCATCACCAGCCACACCGAGCTCTTCAAGGACATCGACTCCGCCCTGCAGGAGACCATCGACACCCTGTTCAAGACCCAGGGCGAGAGCCTGGACTCCATCGAGGGCCAGAAGCTCTACGACATCTTCGAGGACGAGGACGTCGAAACCGACCTCACCACCACGCCGAGCGAGGGCGACGGCGGCGGCGGGGGCGAGGACGGCGACGAGGACGACGACTAGCCCCCGCAGTCCCTGCCGTTACACGGGCGACGTCGCCCAGCCCGCTGACCCCGCTTCGCCCACCTTTCCTGCCCGCTGATCCCGCCCGTTGATGGAGTTCCGCCATGGCCGAAGACACACCCGAGAACAAGGACACCACGGGCGCGGACTACTGGTTGCAGGCCGTCGAGCTGTTCACGGGGTACAAGGCGGACCCGCGGGGCACTCTCTTCGAAGAACTCGTCGGCAACGACGGCATCAAGCTGATGCGGGTCGAGGTCTCCAAGCAGTCCAGCGTCGAATCCATCGACGCCTCCGACTTCAACTGGATGTCGGAGAACGCGGGCTGGGACATCCAGAACACCGACTTCGTCATCCCCTTCTACACCTCGGGAGGGAGCGAGGGGGTCACCTACTACAAGGCGCGCATCACCCTGATCGGTTCCACGGGTGACATGCCGGCGGGCGGCGAGCACGTGGGAGGTGAGATCAAGAGCGCTTACGGCCAAGAGCTGGACGACGGCCACTTCAAGCCGACCGACAACGGAGTGGTCTGGAACAACTTCAAACTGACCAAGTACTCCTACGGGACGGGACGGGCGCTGAAAGCCCTGTTGGAGAACAAGAACGGGACCATCGGATTCAGCTGGGGCGGCGAGGATGTCATCGACATCAAAAATGCGGTCCGCCTGCAGTCGTTCGACATGGTGGCCGACGCCTTCGACCGGGTGGGCAAGTTCGTGCATGACAGCAAAGTCACCATGGACGAGTGGCAGAACCGCGTGGGCACCGAGCAGAACGACGCGTGGCTGGGGCAGGCGGCCGGTGTCTTTTGGGACCTCATCCACGAACTCCGGCGGCGGTACGACAACTACGCCGAGGACATGGGGGTCGAGAACGGCGGCTTGTCGAAGCCCGGCAAGGAGCTCCGGGCAGCGGGCACCGCTCTGCGGACAGAGGCCACGAACCTCTACCACGAGTGGGAGTACTGGAACGTCTACGAGGGCAATCCGCTGCGGTGGCTCGTCGACCTTCTGTCGGAAATAGCCTCGAAGGCCTGGGACAACAACCTCACGCAGGTCGACGCCGACTACGTCCCCGGTTACGGCCCCTACGCCATGGGCCACTGGGACTACACCCCGAACGGTTTCTTCACCTCGGAGGCCACGGACGCGAGCGGCGAAACGTACGGCGATCTGTCCGAGTACTCCACCTGGAAAAAGGTGAGTGAGAAGGCGATCGCACGGTGGGAGCGTTCCGTCGAGCAAAAGCTGGAGATCCCCGCCCAGACCGCGCTGAGGAACCTCTCCAGCAAGTGGGGTGCGTCGAACTTCGACCTCGGTTCCATCAGCACCAAGGGGGACGGGGGGATCGAGGAGTCCTTCAAGGAGGACCAGGCCGCCAAGGAGAAGAAGGACGCCGAGGACAAGGCGGCTGCGGACAAGGCGGCGGCGGACGCCAAGTACGAGAAGGACAAGAAGGAGGCCGAGGCGAAAGCAGCCGCGGACAAGGCGGCGGCGGACGCCAAGTACGAGAAGGACAAGAAAGAGGCCGAGGAGAAGGCAGCCAAGGAGAAGGCCGAGGCGGAGGCCAAGTACGAGAAGGAGAAGAAGGAGGCCGAGGCCAAGGCGGCCAAGGAGAAGGCGGAGGCGGAGGCCAAGGCCGCGGCGGAGAAGAAGGAAGCCGAGGAGTACCGCGACAAGCAGGAGGCCAAGGCCGAGGCGGAGAAGAAGGAGGCCGAGGCCGAGCAGGCCAAGCAGGAGGCCAAGCAGGAGCAGATCCGCAAGGATCAGGAGGCCAAACAGGAGCAGATCCGCAAGGACCAGGAGGCCAAACAGGAGGAGGCCCAGCAGAAGCAGGAGCAGGCGCAGAAAGAGGCCCGCGCTTTCCAGATCCAGCAGGCGAATCAGCAGAAGGCCGAGCGGGACAGGCGGGAGAAGGAGCAGGAGAAGAAGCAGGCGCAGGCCGAGGCCAAGCAGGAGCAGATCCGCAAGGATCAGGAAGCCAAGCAGGAGCAGATCCGCGCCGAGCAGAAGGCCGAACGGGACGAGGCGGAGAAGAAGCAGGAGGAGATCCGCAAGGAGCAGGAGGCCAAGCAGGAGCAGAAGGAGCAGGAGGCCAAGGCCGAGCGGGCCCAGCAGGAGGCCAAGCAGGAGGAGTACCGCGAGGAGCAGGAGAAGAAGCAGGAGCAGATCCGCGCCGAGCAGGAGGCCGAACGGGACGAGGCGGAGAAGAAGCAGGAGGAGATCCGCGAGGAGCAGGAGAAGAAGCAGGAGGAGATCCGCGCCGAGCAGGAGAAGAGGCAGGAGGAGGCCCAGCAGAAGCAGGAGGAGTACCAGAAACAACAGCGGCAGCTCAGCCACCAGCTGAACGGCGGCGATCTGGGGCAGGGATCCCCCGACATCTCCGGGCCGGTCAACGGCAACGACTCGCTGACCAACCCCGGCGGTAGCGTCTCCCACCTGGACTCTCAAGGCCGGGTCGTGACGGAGTTCCCGGACGGCAGCACGTCCGTGGTGGACCCGCACACCCAGATGTCCACGGTCACCAGGCCGGACGGCAGCTCGTACTCCGGCCCGCTCAACGCGGGCGACTCGCTGACCAACCCCGACGGCAGCACCACCCACCTGGACCAGCAGGGCCAGGTCGTCACCGAATACCCCGACGGCAGCATTTCGCGGGTGGACCCGGACACCGGCGCCACCTCGATCACCAACCCGGACGGCACGACGACCACGGGCTACCTCAACGACCCCAACAGCGCCTCCCCCGACTATCCGGGCTCCCACCAGCTGAACGGCGGCGGCCCCAACGGCTCCCTGAACACCCCCTCCTACGACTACGGCGACCCCTCCTACGAGGAGGAGTTGTACGACGACTCGCCGTACAAGGAGCCGTCGTTGGCCGGCGCGTCCGGTGGCTCGGGCGACGAGGCGAGCTCGGGCCGCGGCACGCCGCTGAACAGCGGTCCGATGCCGGGCACGGGCTCCGGCGGCATGCCGATGGGCGGCATGCCGATGGGTGGCATGGGCGGCATGGGCGGTATGGGCGGCGGCAAGGGGAACGACGGCCCCTCGGAGCGCGTCCGCAACGTCATCGACACCGGCGACGTGGTCAGCAACCGCCGCCCCGGCGCGGCCCCGCGCGGCAAGGGCTCGTACGAGGAGCGGCAGGCCGTCAGTACCAGCGGCGCCAACCCGTACCTGCCGCCGATGGGCGGCGGCGGAGGCGCGCCGGGACAGACGGAGACCGAGAGCGGCGACCGTGACCGCGAGGTATGGGAGCCGGAGGACGACGACGTCTGGGGCACCGACGAGGGCGGGTCGCCGGCGGTGATCGGCCGCTAGGCCAGCCTGGCCCGCCGCCGAACCGCTCCCGCAGCGGGAGGTGTTCTTCCGCGTCAGGACCGGTCGGGAATGGCTTTCCCGTCCCGTTGTACGACAGAATGATCGTCATTCGTCTCTGAACAGGAGTTACGTTGTCCGAGCCATTGCAGGAGCGCATCGCCCAGGCCATGGCCGACTTGGAGGCCACACAGGCCGCCGTCGCGCGAGCGCAGGCGGACCTCAGCCATGCCTCCGCGACGGTGCGGTCCAAGGACCGTGTGGTGGAGGCCACCGTCGGTGCGCAGGGCGAGTTGACCGGGCTGAAGCTCCTCGACAACAAGCACCAGAGCATGACGGGCCCCCAGCTGGCCGCCTCGATCATGGAGGCGGTGCAACAGGGGCGGGCGCAGATGGCGCACCGGGTGATGGACACCTTCGCGCCCTTCACCCAGCCCGGCCCCGCGGGGTCGGCCCGCCGGGGAGTGGACGTCGACTGGAACCGTATCTTCGGATCGGCGCTGAGCGGCGAGAGCCGGGCCGGCTCCAGCAGGCCGGGCCGGAACCGTTTGCGTGACGAGATCGCCGAGGACGACGAGAGCGCGGGTTGAGCGTGGAAGGGGAGGGACAGTGAGCGGTTACCACAACAACTACCAGGCGGACCTCGTCGGCCTGGAGCAGACGTTCCAGCAGCTCGACGGGATGGCGGGTGCGCCGAAGCGGTTGCGTGCCGATTTTGATCGCACGGTGGAGGCCACCAGGTGGTGGAACGGCACCGATGACGATTTCCACGACCAGACCGAGGACCAGGACCAGCGGCAGATCGAGAGTTGCAGGAAGTTCGTCGACTCCCTGGAGATGTTCACGGTCGGACTCCAGTCGGCGGTGCGCAAGAGCATGGGCAGCATCGAAGGTGTCCACAGCGAAGTCCAGGACCAGATCCACGACGCCCAGCAGAACGCCGGCGACTACGGCACCGGTGGTGGCGGGAAGCGCTGAATGTTCGACATCGAGTATTCCGAAGAGGTCAGCCAGATGCTCTTCGTCCTGCTCGGCTCCAAGCCGCTGCAGGCGAAGGCGGGTCTTGGGTGGGATAGTCGTGATGCTTACATCGACCTCGCCGCAGGACTGCGCGACCTCCGCCAGGAGATGCTCGACGCGATCCAGCAGGGCAAGCAGTACCTTCCGCCGAACGTCGCCGACGCCTACGAGCAGGCCCTGTCCGGACTGGTGCACCGCCAGGGCAACGACACCCTGCAGAAGTTCATCGACCAGCTGGACAGGTACGCCCAGGACCGGGGCCAGGCCGCCATCCAGATCCAGCAGTCCCACTTCGAGATCATCATGGAAGTGCTCTTCCTGATCGCGGAGTTGGCGATCCTGGCTGCGGTCGCCGCCTTCACGGGTGGGGCCTCGGTCTCGGAGATGATCCTGGCCCGGATGCGGGCCAGGCTCGCGATCCTCATGGCGGTCGACCGGCTGCTGCGGTATGTCCAGGCTTTCCCGTCGCTCTCCGAGGCGTTGGAGGAGGCCCTGCAGAACCTGGCCGCCCAGCTTCTGTCGATGACCATCAATCCGCCCACGCAGCAGCCCGACGGCGGCATCGACTGGGGGCAGGTCGGCATCTCGGCGGCGGTCGGCGGGCTGGCCGGCTTCCTCATCGGACACTTCCGAACATGGGCGTTCAACCTCAAGAACAGCCTGTCGAACGTCTTCAGGAACAATTTCGGCAAGGACGTGTTCGGCAAGTTCGAGATCCGCTTCGACAAGCCGTTCACCAAGCAGAACCGGAACAACGCCCTGTTCGACGTCCCCACGGCGTTCGTGACCGAGGGCTTCGGTGAGACCATCGCCGTGGCGATCGTGCTGCAGAAATGGGACTGGACGGACCTGGCTGGAGCCGGCCTCAGCGGGGTGTCCGAGATCTTCATGCACACGCCCGCGGGGCAGGCTTCCATCGCCCTGCACGCCAAGATCTTCCCCGACGGCAACATCTTCACCGAGTTCCAGGTGAACTCGACCAAGATCCTGATCGATCGGCTCAACAGGGAGTCCGGCAACGGCCCCGGGGGCGGCTCGGGGCCGTCCGCCACGCCGACCCCGACGGCGGTCAACTCGCCCGTGCCGCCGCCGTCCCTCTCTCCTCCTCCGCCGACCGTCTCTCCTCCGCCGCCCACCCCGACACCCGTCACCAGCAGCGGTCCCGGCTCCACGGCCGACAGCGTCTACGACGCGGACAGTGCCGACAGCGTCTACGACGGGGGCGGTGCCAACAGCGCCTACGACGCGGACGGTTCGGACACCTCGTCCCGGCCGCCGAGTATCTTCGACGGCTCCGACACCGAGTCGCTCTCGGATACCAGCTCCCTGTTCTCCAACGACTCCGACGTGTCCGCGTCGACGCCGCCGAACGCCACGTCCCTGCCCGGCGGCGGGGCCACCCACCTCAAGTCCCCGGACTACCTCAAGGACGCGGACTCCCTGAACGCGCCCGGGACGCAGGACGACGCGTGGGACCTGAACGAAGCGGACCTCACGCTGCCGGACGAGTCGGCCGGTGATCTCCCGCTGACGCCGAAGACGGTGCCCCCCGCGGTCTCGGGCACCGGGACGGACGGCCTGAAGTCCCCGGGGTCCCTGCCCCACCCCGGCGGCCTCAACAACCCCGGCGGCCTCAACAACCCGGGCGGCCTCAACAACCCGGGCGGGCAGAGCCCTTCCTCGGTGCCGACCGTCTCGCAGGAGGACGCGGAACTCACCGACACCGAGCAGTCCGACACCGAGCAGTCCGATGCCGCACAGCACAACGGCGCGCCGGAATCGCCGGAAGACGACGCCACCCAGGGCACGCCGCACGCCCCCGTGGCCAACACCCCTGGCGACCAGCGTCAGACGGACATCGGCCAGGCCCGCACCGCGTACGAGGACGCACTCACCACGTACGCCGATGCCACCCGCACCGTCGACGAGCTGGCGGACGACACGGGCACCACCGGCACCACCACCGTGCTCGCCGAGGCCCAGGCCCGGGCCCAGCAGGCGCACGGCAACCTGCTCGACGCCACGGCCCGGCTGCGCGACCTCGGCGTCAGCCCGCACGCCGCGGACCCGCACGCTCCCGGCCACACTCCGCCCCCGGTCCACCGGGACGGCATCCAGCGCGAGTGGATCGCCCGCCAGCTCACCGCAGCGGACCTGCCGGGCACCCTGGCCCAGGACCTGGCCGAGCTGCACGGCCCGGACGCCGTCATCACCCCGGCCGCCGTGCGCGACGCGGGCCTGACACTGAGCCCCGAGCAGCGCGCGGCGGCGCGCGACGGGGCTCTCCTGTCCGTCGCCGCGCTGGACCCGGTCGACCAGGCGCGCCTGCTGATGGCGCAGCCCAGCCCTTGGCCGACGGCGCTGGAGACCGTGGCGGCCAACGCGTCGCTGCGGCTGTGGGACGCGGCGTACGCGGACTTCAGGGCCGCGGCCCTGGACGCCGATCCCCGCCCGGCGACGGCGCCGCGGCCCACCACGGCGGACGAGACCGCGCCCGAGGGCGCGCCGCCGCAGCCCACCCAGGCCGACGTGGACCGCGCCTGGGACACGGCCGTCGCCCTGGTGCTGCCGCCGGCGCCGGCACCCGTCCTGGCCGACTCCCGGCATGCCGAGGCCCCCTACCGGGACGCCGTCCGGCAGGTCGCCGACCACCTGCTGGCGCACGCGCCGGACACGTCCTCGGGCGTCACGCTCGCCAACACGCTCCGCGCCTCGCTCGGCCTCCGCCCTGTCGCTCCCGTCCGTGCCACGACGGCCACCGAGCCGCCGGCCCCGGCCACCCCGCCGGTTCCGGCC